>MEHH01000017.1 GCA_001940755.1 Candidatus Heimdallarchaeota archaeon AB_125 | reverse complement strand
AAAGTTGAAATGATTAGACAGAGATATACTCATAAAGATAATAAACTCTTTGCTCCTTAATGATTGTTCTAGCAGAGCTATCTAATTTCTTCTTCCTTGCTTACATCTCTCTATACATTCTAACTCATTTCCCTTTCGACATTTACATGCTGCTAAAAAAAGATAAAGCCTCATATCCAACTCCTGGCTTTGAATCAATTCTTGAAAGTCTTTCAGTTGTTTTAACTACTTTTCTCTTCTGGTTTTATATGGTGTTTAGCCCAACAGTAGTTTTAAGTTCTGGGAAGAATATCTTTGTCCTTGAAAATCTATCTGACGAAATAAGATTGCCTTTCATTCTAACTGGTATTATTATCATGGTAGTTGGTCTGATTGTTGGGTGTTTAGGAAGAATAGGAAGAGGAGCATATTTAGCTAGAAAGAAAGCTAAACTTTCCACTAACTGGGGACATGCGATTGTTCGACATCCATCTTACTTCTTATACATTACTGGATTCATTGGATTACCTTTTGCAGCATTTTCTCCTTATCTCTTTGTTTTATTTCTAGGTATACCTGGTTACATAATTACTGCAAAAAATGAGGATAAGGTTCTCATAGAGAAATTTGGAAAAGAATATGAAGAGTATATGGGAAGAGTTGGGAGACTCTTTATAAAAATTAGAAAGAGGAAATAATCATTTGAATGGCCATTTTTCAAGAAGTTTCAGCTGATCTTCCAATTTAGCATCTTTTAGTATCTTGACTATTTCACTTTCTGACAATTTTTTTGGCATAACTTCCATTCTGTTAAAAGCATCGATGAAAATAAAAGCAAAAGCAAGAGAAAGTTTTGCATCCAACCTAGTTATCTTATCAAAAGTATCAGCTGAAGTATGTCCATATCCTCTTCCAACACGAGGATCTGGTTTTTCTCCAAAAATACAAATGTTTGGAATTCCTTTAAGGAAGAAGGGATAATTATCACTTGCTGTTACAATATTCTTTGAAATTTTCGGATCGTATAGCATTTGATTCTTCAATTTATTCATTTGAGTAAACAGCTCCTCAATTCCACAACAGGTTATGTGTTTTGGTATATGTCCAACAAGTCCATCCAGATTGATCATAGCTACTACATCTGATAAATCCACATCATTAGTGTAGATAGTTGATCCAACAACTCCAAATTCTTCAACAGCAAAAGCTATGAATCTTAAAGTTCGTTTTGGAACATAGTTAAATCTCTGGTATAGTCGTGCAAGTTCAAGAATCGTTGCAATAGAAGCAGCATTATCAACAGCTCCTTGAGCTATATCGTGCCCATCATAGTGACCTCCGATTACAATGACTTCATCTTCTATTTCCCCAGGAATTTCCCAAATAATGTGCTTTGAAGTTAATTTTGGAGTTTCATTAGAAACATTTACTTTACAATTTACTACCTCTTCTTTCTTAATTATCTCTTTAATCAATTCATAAGTTTCCTTAGAAATACCAACAGCTGGTATTTCTCCTATTCTATTTGATCTAACTGAACCAGTTGGGAATAATTGACCTGGATTATGATTTGCAAAAACAAATACCTTTGCTCCAAAGTCAACAGAATTTGCATATTTTATCCTTCTATGGAGCCAACCCTCCTCTGTATCTCCTGAGTTGATCATTAGAAGTTTTCCAGGTATAGAATCTTGAATACGCTTCAATTCTGTTTCAGATCCACCTCCACCATCAATAATGGTTCCCTCAATTGTTTCACCATTAGTAGAAGGAGCAAGAACTAGAGAAATAGCTGGAAATTCTTGACTAATTTTGCTACTTTCTATTTCAAATGAGCAATCTCCTCTTATCCATCCTTGATACTCAAATTCATATTCACTAACATCTACACTGTAAGATCTCAAGAAATGTAGCATATAATCTTGAGCTTCTTTTTCGCTATCAGTACCTGAAAATCTACTCCCCATTAAGCATAAATCTTTGATTCTTTCATAAATAACGTCTTCAGAAAAAATCCTACCAAGTATTCTCTCATTTATCTCTGAAACTTCATTCATAATATAGAATAAGACAATGAGTTTTTAATTTTAACTCCCTTTAATCAGAAATTGATCCATTTGCCTGCGTAAGAAAGCTTCATCAACACTCCCTATTATCCTCTGATTATTTGGTAAGACTATTGTTGGAACGGCAACTACATGATACTCTGTTGCTTTCTCAGTATTTTTAGTAACATCAATTACTTCAAGTGATAACATTTCAATATTTGCAATAATATTCCTTAGAACGCCTTCTAAATATGGGCACCAGCTGCAAGTTGGACTTGTGAAGAATATTATTTTCATACTCATATAATCACTTAATCAAGTATTTCTATTAATGGCATTTTATCTTTATATTTGACAACTTTTGGTAAGAATGTAGCACCTGTTGAACTCTTCAAACATTCAATATAGGTTGTATAATCTTCTCTTGAAAATCTGATGATCGTATCAGCAGTATTGCGCAGTCTTGCTAACATTTCACGGCTAATTGCATTGAAATTGATAAAGGAATAAGCAATTGCACTTTGTTCTTTAACATTAAAGGATTGAAGGGCAAAATATCTTAGGAAATTTGATTCTGTTAAAATATTTGCATCATCAGTTAAATCTCCAAATAGAGTTACCTTTTGTTCTGACTTTCTAAAAGCTTCCATAAGTTCTACAGTAACTGAGATCATATCATCAGTTGTCATCAGTTGACTCATTTCTCTTGCTTCAACTTCTGTAACAGAACGATTGTATTTATCAATAAAAATTATATTTCCTTCATTCAAGTGGGGGGTGATATCATAATCCACTCTCTTAAATTCATCAACTATACGATTTGAATACATATGGACATTTGAATGTATGATCACTCCTTTGTTTCTCTCTAAATTGCTGCACATAATTTGCAGGAAGAGTGGAAAATAATTTGTCTCTCCATCTGTCTCTATCAAAACAACACTACCTGAAAGTATACCACCTCCAAGCTTTTCATCCAGTTTTTCAATACCTATTTTTTCCTCTTGTATGAGAGTCATAGGTGGTTGTTCAGATCGAAGTATTGATACTCCATCTCGATTTATGATGAATCTATTTTCAAAATTAATAGGTTTAGCTGATCTTAACTTAGGAATAGATATTCGTTTAATCAGTTGATTGTTCTTCAATTCTGTTCTAATTCTAATGACACCATCAACTAGGTATTCCTCAATAGTAGAATATTCCTCACTAATTTGGGATTCAGCTGTTAGAATAAGAACAGCATCATTATCTGTAATCTCTCTAATGAAATCCATGAAATTGCTTCGAGCAGTTTTTTCATGAATAAATTCAGCAAAGAATGCAGAAATTGAATCAAATATAACTAATTTCGCTTTTAGTTCATCCATTTTACTTTTTGTTCTTGCTATGATAGCTGAAAGATCAAATTTATCAGTCTGTACCAAGCTTGTGCCTTTAGGTTTTAGAGACATTTTTTCAAAAGCTAAAATCCCCTTATCTATGTAGGATTTTAAATTCATATTGAATGAGTCCCCATAGATTACTAATTTCTCCGGATCAACTTCTGTTGAAATAAACAATACAGGTATATCTTTTTTCAGAGCTCCCATAGTCATATTCAGAGATAAAACAGTTTTTCCAGAACCAGCTGATCCTTTGATCGCATAGCAAAAACCAGTTCTCAAACCACCATCAATCATCTTGTCGAGCTCTTCAATCCCAGTTGAGATTATCATACTCTTCAGTAATGAAATTCATCAAACATCTATATAGAGTTTTGTTTGGATGTAAGCGTAAGTATAGAAAACATAAGTTTAAACATACTACTTCCATAAAATATTACTGGTTTTTATATACTCAATTTTTTATATTGAAATGATGACAAAAGTGCTTCGTGTTGAATGTATTGAAATAAAATATAATTCAAGAATTAGTACTTTATGCCATCAAGTCAAGAATCTATACAATCTAGCTAATTTTTACATAAAACACTCGCTAAAAGCACAGGAGAAGTTTTTGTTTTATACGGAACTTGATTCACTTCTCAAAATAGAAAAATGTTACAAAATTCTACCAGCTCAAACAGCTCAACATACTCTAAAATTATTATGTAGAAATTGGAAATCCTATTTCAGTTCTAAAAAAGAATGGAAAAAGAATCCTGAGAAATTTTATGATATTCCTAAACCACCCAATTATAAATCTAAAAATGGTGAAGTTGTTGCCATTTTTACAAACCAACAAGCTAGGATACTCAATGGATGGTTAGTTCTTCCAAAGAAAGTAGGATTTCACTACAAAACCCGATTGACTTCTAGAACTATATTGAAAGAAGTAAGAATAGTTCCAAGACGAGTAAGTTATACTCTAGAAATAATTTATGAGAAAATCTTACCAAAACGAAAAAAAAGAACTATTAGGAAAGGTGCAATCGATTTAGGTTCTATCAATCTTGTGACCTTTGTGGATAACCTTGGATCTCAACCAATTGTTATCAAGGATCACGGGAATGGAATAAAAAGTATTATTCAATATCATTTGAAAATGCAAACACAATTAAGAAAGCAATATGTTCAGCAACAGAAAAAGCAATTGAAACAAAAAAATAAACTCAAGTATGGTTCTGCATACTATTTCCTCAGAGAGAAAGGACGAAAGAAAATTAAAAATGCAGTCCACCAACTCACCTCTTACCTAGTTGGTTTATGGGAAGAACGAGATTTGGATGAAGTTATTATTGGTTACAATGAGAAATGGAAACATAAAATCCATTTTTGGAAAAAAGTAACCCAAATATTTGTAGCTCTACCGTTTATGAAAATCATTAAACAGCTACAGTATAAAGCTGCAGAGAGGGGAATTAAGGTTGAACTTATTCCTGAGGAATATACCTCAAAATGCAGTTTTCTTGATAATGAATTCCCAGAGAAAAGAAAAAAATATTCAGGAAAGAGGGTGAAAAGAGGATTATTTCAATCTGCTAATGGATATCTAATCAATGCAGATGTTAATGCTGCTTATAATATTTTGATTAAAAGCGATCCGAAAGCACTTCCTCCTCGAAGTGTGAACGGGGTAGGAGGATACGTGATGTATCCACAAAGAGTGAATGTTGACCCATTATGAACTCTATGAAAAACACTCAACAACTAAAGTCTATTAAACAAAGTAAAGGCTACTCATCATAAAACGATATTGAAGGTGGAAAACAAGCTCTTCTTAATCTCAATCTATTTAAATAATAAAAAGAGTTTCCAAATCATAATGGCTCCGAAATATCAAGCTCAATTAATGGGAAGAAGGATTATTGTTTGGGATATTGATCAAGGTACGGAGCTATATTCAAATGGATTTTATGGGAAACCGATGGGAGTACGTAAACCCAATTTAGGTGATGAATTCAGAGACCCTTGTGAACTTTCTGCTTTTGAAGCATTGTATCTTCTTGAGAAAAAGAAGCTGTCAATCATTAGTGAAGAAGGAGAAAAAATACTCAAAGCTGATTTCTCTAAAAAATGTCAAGATTTTTACATGAATTTCGATAGCAAAATGAATGTATTTAGATATTTACGTAATTTTGGATATGTTGTTAGACCAGGTTTGAAATTTGGTGTTGACTTCGCTGTTTATACCAAAGGACCAGGATTAGAGCACAGCCCATATATGATTCAGATTATTGAAAAGGATGGAAAAATCGATCCCATAGAACTTGTTAGAGCTGGGAGATTAGCAACTACAGTTAGGAAGAATTTTGTAATAGCTTCCACAATCAAGAAGAAGTTGCATTTCTTTGTTTTCAATAGGTATAAACCCTAGGTTATCAAAACATTCCTTCCTTAATCAGCTACTATCACCACAAAAGATTAAAGGAAATAAAAATATCCTTTTAATGTTTATGAGTTCTCCAGCTGAATGGCACGTAGATTTACTAGAAATTGCTCAAAAATGTGTATATTGTGGTTATTGTTCTTTATGTCCAACCTTTAAAGAACTCAAATGGGAAACATATCATCCTAGAGGTATTTTAGAACAGATAAGGATGTATTTTTCTGAAGGTGTAAAAGAATCAGTTCAAGTTGAAGTTTCCAAATCTCTCTTTGAAGCTATTTTTGCGTGCACTATGTGTAAAGCATGTGAAAATATTTGTCTGGTTGATCTTCCTCTGCTCAAAGTTTGGGAACAAGTCAGACAAGAAGCATTTAGGAAAGGAAGATGGAACCCATTACTATTGTCTTTGTATAATAAGGTTAAATCCACCCATAATATCTATGGATTACCAACTGAAGAGAGGTTAGCTTGGGCAAATTTAGCAGGAATGAATATGAGTCGAAGAACAAAAAAGAAAGCACCATTAGCATTCTTTGTGGGATGTCAAGCATCATATTCAGGAAAGATGGGGAATGTTGCTCCAAGTGTAGTTAAAATTCTCCGAAAAACAAAAGTGAATTTTACAATCTTGGGTTTGGATGAATGGTGTTGTGGTTCTCCTGTTTTTCTAGCAGGAGGTTATTCAGCAGGAAGAGATTTTGCTAAACATAATCTTGATCAACTTAAGGAGTTAGGTGTAGAAAGGATTGTTACTGCATGTTCAGGTTGTTACAGGGCTTTCAAAATAGTCTATCCTAGGGTTCTTGGAGAAAAATGGGATATTGAAGTTCTTCATATTACAGAGCTGGCAGAAGAACTAATCAAGAATGGAAAGCTCAAACTTAAGCATAGCATAAAAGAGAAAATTACATTCAAAGATCCATGTGAGCTTGTTAGACATTGTGGTTTAGTGGAAGCTCCTAGAGAAGTTATCAAACAAATTCCTAACGTAAGATTTGAAGAACTACCTTCTAATAAACATGAAGCTCTTTGCTGTGGAGGTGGAGGATTACTCAAATTGAACGATTCAGATTTGGTTAATCAAGTAAATTCTCGTTTAGTTTCTGAGATAAAATATACCGAAGCAGAAATTGTTGCTAATGGATGTCCTACCTGTAAAGATACAATTCTCACTGGAGTAAAAAATGATAATTTGGATGTTGAAGTTTTAGATATCTCAGAATTAATCGTTAGAGCAATGGAGGGTGAAAAATGACCTTGAAGAAAAATACTCGAATTAGTTTTACTCGTCATTTAGGTAAGAATTTCAAGGATGATTATACAACATTGCAGGTTTACTCCAGAGATATGGCAGATTTACCAAAACTTGTCAAACCATTCATTGGGAATGTACCTGATGGTGTTATACAAGTAAGAACTAAAGAAGATATGCAGAAAATTTACGAAATAGCAAACGAAACAAAAGTTCCAATCACACAAAGAGGAGGAGGAACTGCAGGTTTTGGTGGAAGTGTTCCTTACAAGAAAGGTATTGTAGTGGATACAAAGGGTTTGGAGTATCACTTCTTAGTCGATCCACTTGAACTAACAGTTACAATAAATCCATCAGTAGTTTTTTCTGATCTTCAAAGACAATTAAATCTTGAAGGATTTTCGCTTTGTTCTTATCCATCAAGTTTTCATTCAGCTACTGTTGGAGGTTGGATAGCTCACGGTGGTTATGGAGTTGGGAGTATTCAATATGGAGGAGCTAAGGAACAGATTGCTGCCTTGGAAGTTGTTTTACCAACTGGAGAAATTAAGAGATTTACAGATGATACAGAACTCTCACTTTTCGTTGGCTCACATGGTACTCTCGGAACAATAACAGAAGTTGCTTTGAAAATTAAATTCGATATTCCTCTCAAGCATCAAGGTTGCACATTTGATTCACCAGCTGAATTACTTAAAGGATTGAAGTATCTTGCAGAAATTGAACCATTTTCAATCTGGTTCCTTAATCCAGATCATGTAGCATTGTTTAATGAGCTGTTTGGTTACAATCTACCTCTGAGTTACTTAGCTATAATTTCCAAAGAAGTGAGTTTTGAGGAGGAAGAGAAAGAATTCAATACTCTCTTCAATAATGCAATTAGATCATCAGGAGGTCAAATTCTTGATAGAAGATATATCAACGATATTTGGGATTTCAGATTTAAGGGATTTACTCTAATAGGTGATAGTCCTGATTACCTTGTCACTGAAGTTATTCTACCTATAGAAACAAGTGATAAGTTCGTTAGGAAATTGGTTTCAAGATTCAGAGGTAAAATTCACCTTGAAGGAGAAATGGTCTCTCCTACACATTATGCACTATTAATATATCTGCTATTTGAGGAGAAACTTTCTGAAATTAAGAAAACGATACTAACTTTAAAACTGTATAATGTCACTACAAGGAAAACTAAGGCTAAGGGTATACCTTATTCAACAGGTTTATGGTTTTCAGGTTACTATAGTAGAATCTATGGGAAGGAGCAATATAAACAATACTTAGAATTCAAAAGGAAGGTTGATCCTAAAAATATCAGCAATCCAGGTAAGGTTATTTCTCCAAAAATAAGGTTCTTACCAATTATTAAATTAAAACCAATTGTAAAATTAGCAAGTAAGATGATGTTATGAAAATAAATGATTATGAGTATCCCGATGAGTTGTTTTATGTCCTGGGGGAGCCAGGTCATATCTGGATAGAAATATTAGATGATAATAGTATTAAGATTGGTGTAGATAGTTATGCTTCTTCACGAGCAGGCGCAATTGAATTTGTTCGCACTATGCCAATAGAGAAGAGAGTCAAAAAGAATCAAGTTATTGGAACATTTGAAAGTGGGAAATGGGTTGGTCAAATAAAATCTCCAATAGATGGTATTCTTAAAGAAAAGAATACCAAATTAAAAGGAGACCCTGAACTGATAAATTCAGATCCTTATGGAGAAGGATGGCTTTTGACTATAGAAGGCAAGACTATTGACACACAATTAGAAGAAGATGAAAAGATAGTTCCTGCTGGTGAAAAATTAGAAGAATATATCCTCTGGCGAATAAGCCAGGAATGAAATAGATTTGAGGAATTAGCTTACTAAGTTGGTGAAAATAGTGTTCAACTGGTTCATTCTTTTATTTGCTTTTATTCAAGGAATGTTAGAATGGTTACCAGTTAGTTCAGAAGGTCAAACTGTATCTCTTCTTGTTTATCTTACTGGTTTAGATCCCCAAGTAGCTCTTGAAATTTCTCTCTGGCTCCATCTGGGAACATTAATCGCAGTATTAGTAAAATATAGAAAAGAGATATTTCAATATCTGAATTACAAAAACAGAGAAGAATCAGTTGTTCAATGGAGATGGTTTATAGTTTATAGTACTTTAGGGACAGTAATAACAGGTGTTCCTTGTTTCTTTTTGGTTAGGTACTACATTACAAGTCCTAATGTTGGAGAGTATATAATGCTTGTAATAGGTGTAGCACTACTCGTTACTGCATTCTTACTTTACTATTCAGGAAAACAAAAACGAATTGGAAAGCAAATTGAAGAATTATCAAAAATACAAATGACTTCAAGTGGACTTTTGCAAGGTTTTTCGATCATCCCAGGTATTAGCAGATCTGGAATAACTATGAGTGGTTTACTACTTATGTCAACAAGCAAAGAAGAAACAGTGAAAGGTAGTTTTCTTATGAGTATTCCAGCAGTTTTAGGAGGTTTTATCTTGAATCTTATTGCAATTGCTATTGAAGGAGGAAACTTCTTTCCTATCGAATGGTGGCAGCTATTGATTGCAGTAGCTGTAACAGCTGTAATTGGTTATCTTACAATGGAACTATTCATTTTGATTGCTAGAAAGTTTAATTTCGCTATAATATGCTTGGTACTAGGAATTATAACCATCATACTATTCTCTTTGAAGTTTATTCAAACCACATAATTAGACTTCTACAAGCATCTAGAAAGTTGTGACTAATTTTACTATCTGAACGTTTAAATAATTCGGATAGATATGAATTAATTACTAGTTGCTAATTATTACAATTAGCGAAAACATTAAATTAGAATTAGCTATATTAGAATTGTTCAAAACTTTACAATTCCAGCTCGAATATTTGAAATATAAAGGTGAATAAATGTCCTTCTATGAGTTTCGTAAGCGTATTTTGGAAGAGAAACAAAAAAGAGAAAAACAACAAGGTAAACAGGAGCGGACAGGGGGAGTAAATCAAGAATCTGTTGTAGGGAGAAATAAGTTCAGTGTTGCTTTATTAGGTCTAGAAAGAGCTGGTAAAACTTCTTTAGTTAAGAAACTGTTAAAACAAGAAGATATTGTTGTTAGACCAACTTATGGAGTTAATCTAGAAAATTATCAATATAGAGATTTAAATTTCACTTGTTTTGATTTAGGTGGTCATCAACCATTCAGATTAAGTTTATGGAAGAAATTTATAGAAAGAGCTGATTCGGTTATATACCTAGTTGATTCAGCAGACCATGTAAGATTTGAAGAATCAAAACAAACATTCTGGCATTATATTAATTTTGCAAAACAAAGTGCTCCAGTACTATTTCTGGCAAATAAGAGTGATTTACCAAATTCAAAGGAATTATCAGAAATTAACACATCTTTTGAATTAGATAAGTTCCTGAGGAATCTAAGACCATTTAATATTAAAAAAGTTTCAGCGCTAACAGGTCAAGGAGTATATGAAGCTTGGGACTGGGTTGTTGATGTTCTATGTGGAGCTCAGCAGTGGAAAGTCAAAATCGGTGCAGCTGTTTTATCCGATATTGATGGTAATATTATATCTGAAGCAATCTTTGGCAGACCAACTGATCAAGCTGAAATTGCTAATGATTTCAAGAAACTTAAAGAATTAACAAGAATGTTTGCAATTGACTCTAAAGAGAGTATTCAATCTGTTAAATTGGAAAGTTTGTTTAAGAAACATGTAAGTCATGTTAAAAGAGGAGCTTACTGCTTATCTGTAATGATTGATCCTATTGATCCAGTTACAAGAGCTCAACAAATACAGCTTAGAATTCTTGAGAACTTCAGTCGTAACCCTACAGAAGTTAAGAAGAATCTTGGAGAAACTTTTGAGAGTAAGTTTCCACTAGAAGTTGAAGGAGGAATTCGATAATTGAGTAATTATCTTTCCCTTATTCGTGATAAGTTAATTTCTTCTCAAGAGCAGAAGATTCCACAACTTGTTATTTTAGGATTGGAAGGATCAGGCAAATCAAGTGTTGTAAGCCGTTTATTATACGGAACAATCTCAAGTGGACAACCTCCACAATTAACTTGTTATATTAATGTCACTTATGGTAAATCTGTAATTACTGTTCTTGAAGCAGATGAAGAAACTGCAAGAGAGAGCCCATACTTTCAAGACATTTTAGGAAAAATAGATGGTATTGTTTTCGTCATTGATGGACAATCAGTTCGTCATATTGAAGCATCATTCGAATACATCTTTAGTTTGTTTGATAAGATACCACAATCTACATCTATTTTGTTCTTGGCAAATAAGACCGATTTACCTGATTCAGTACCTTTCCCAGATTTATTACAGGATCCAGCTTTTCAAGTTATTATGGATGACATCAATCGTTCAGTTTCTATTTATCCTGTAAGCATAAAGACTGGTGAAAATTTCTATACAGCTTTTGACTGGATAATCTCCAGAATGACTGGTAGAACACCTTTAAGAGAAGAAGTTAATCCAAAAAGGGTTATCATTCTTCAAGAAGGTGGTGTCCCAGCTTTTGATCACACATTTGATAAGTCCATAGAGGAACATGATAGTACTCTATTAGGTGGTTTAATCAGTGCTCTAAATATTATGGCTTCAACTATTTTTGAAAGCGATTCCGTAATGGACGTGGTTAAACTTGGTGTGGTTAAAATGGTGATTAGAAAAATGGGAGGTTGGAGTATCGTTTTATTCGTTGAACGAGATGACAGTGAATCTAAAGCACAATCTCTTGCAGAAGAGATTCTAAATGCTTTCATGGAAGATAAAGATCGCGATCCAACGAAAGAAATGCCAAGACAAGTAAAATATGAATTCTTGTCTAAAATCCCTGAAATTGCAATTCTGCTAGATCAGGTACCTACGAAAGAAGAAGATTATTGAGGAGAAAAAATGATAAATCCGAATGTAACAAAAGAGCCAGTTTTGGTATTCAGTATCTTCAAAGATTATGGACCAGAAATTCTGTTTAATAATTCCACACTTGAAGAAAATGTAGCTCTTACTCTGGTTATGCAAGGAATGACATTAGTAGAAATGGACAAAGGTTCAATTGGAAGAGTTGATGGAACTAAGAATCCAAAAATGCTTGGTCCAATTCCTGTTCCTGAAAATGAAACTCTAAAGGCAATAGCAATTCCTTTTGAAACAGAGATAACATCTTCAACAGATGAAAGAATATCAGCATCAGGATATCGTTTATGTGTAGCTTACTTTCTTTTTGATGGAAGCGCAGTTAGAGATGTTTTAGATAGCTATGGTTTAATTGAACCATATTTTACTCTCATTGGAAGAAGTTTACAAAAAGAATCATCAATCAACCCTACTTCAATTAAACAACTTTATGTTCGAATGATTGATATGTTCTCTGGAAAGATACCCAGAATTTTCGCTATAAATGCGGATAATTCTCTAAAAGAAATGATTGGTAAAAGATTAGAATATGCAGATACATATCTACTCTGTGATATAGATAAGAATGTAATGTATATTTTATTGTACAACCCATCAATGGATGTCTGGAGAAGAAGAGATATTTTCAAAGTTGCTTCAGAACTTAATTCTAGTATGTTTAGAAGCTCAATGAGAATAAAAACAATTGATGAAGTAAAGGAAATGGTAAGGATTCTTGAAATTTTGAATATAGAAATCGCTCCCGTTTAATCCTTTAATCCCTTTATTTTTCATCATATTTTTTTATTGATTATTTAGGTACATAACTCATCATAACTAAATCTTCTCGAGAGTGCCAGCCTATCTTTTTATAAAATTCAATTACGCCTTCAGTATCAACTTCAATAAATAGATGAACTTTCACTATGTTCTTCTCTGTAAAACGATTATGTAAATCTTCCATTATCTCCTTTCCCAAACCTAATCTTTGGTAATCAGGATCAACTGCTAAGTGATGGACATATCCTCTTCTACCATCAAAAGCTCCCATAACAACAGCAACAATTTTATCTTCAATTTTTCCAACAATGAATAAATCCTGGCTATGGTTTAATACTTGTTGAACTTCTTCTTTGGTATCAGATTTACCCAGAGATAAGCCTGTTTTTTTCCAAATCTGATAGACTTCATGATACATATCTATATTGAACTGTTCAATTTTCATTGAGCAAAATTATTCTATTTGTTAAAATATGTTTTCTTATCTAAAAACTCTAAAATGCTATGGTTTTAATGGTAGTATGAACTCCAGAAAGGTTGTTTTACTTCTGAGTGGAGGTTTTGATAGTGGTCTTGCTGGATATTTACTTCAAAAAGTTGGATATGAAATTATACCATTACATCTATCCAATGTTGATTTTGCTGGAGAGGAATCAATAGAGAAGAGTATTGAATTAGCAAAAAAATTTGGTTGGAAGAAGTTCTATGTAGTTGACATAGCTGATGCACTCCAATCTCTTGTTGATAATTGTAAGCATTCATACTATTTTGTTCTAATGAAGAGATTTATGCTTCAAGTTGCGGGGGAAATAGCAAAAAAAGAGGATGCTCAGTATATCGGAACTGGTGAAAGTCTAGGTCAAGTATCAAGTCAAACATTAGCTAATATATCCGTTATAGAACAAGCAGCAAGTTTTCGAGTACTCAAACCGTTAATTACTTTCGATAAGGAAAAAATAATCAATATGACAATAGAGATTAAAACGTTTGAAATCTCTGCTGGTCCTGAAGTGTGTGATCTCTTAGGTCCTAAACATCCTATTGTTAATGCTAATCTTGAAAATACACTTAACGAAGAAATGAACCTCCAAGATTTAGATATTGTTTCTAATTCACTTAGGAGTTTACGAGTTATTGATTTGTAATTAGAAAATTATGCTATTAGCTTTTTAGTTTCTAGAATTGTCTCTGCGGTTGAGTCATAATCTTCTGGTGGTAAAGTATGTATTCTTTCATGCTGAACTTTTTCTGCAGCTAAAGCCATACCAAAACAGATAGAATAATCAACTTCTTGATTCTTAATTAAACTTGCTAAAATCCCGGTCATTAGAACGTCTCCTGCACCAGTTGGATCAGTTTCTTTTTTTACAGGAGCTTCTATTTTATAGATCAAATCATCCTCATTGAAAACTATACCTTGAGTTCCTAAAGTAATAATGTTAGTAATGTCCTTAGATAGATGTTTGAAGATATCTGAATAGGATTTTCTTTGAGTAAAAGATTGTGCTTCATTTAGAGAAAATTTCACTATATCCGCTTGTTCTATTATGGTTTTAACACCCTCATAATCGAATTCTAAGATGATTTTATTGTTTTTATCAATACTTCTAACGAAACCCTGAACATCTAAACCAATAATATTATGATTTTTCTTAATCCATTGCATCGACAAATTTGAAATTTCAGCAAAAACTGGAGAAACCAAGCAAGCTTTAGCTCCCTTCTGCTTCTGTACAAAGAGGTCAAGATTATCTGCTTGTGAAAGTAAAAACATAGTTCTCCCATCATCATAAATTCTATGAAGAAATCTAGTAGATTTTTCACTTTTGAGAATCTCTAAATCTAAGCTCTTCAATGATGAAAGATAACGAAAATAAGCTTCAGGAAAGTCACTGCCAACAGCTGTTATTATTCTAGTTTTCAAGGAGAGTAAAGGTATAACCATTGTAGCGAAAGCTGGAGGTCCCCCAAGAACAGAAATTTCCTTCCTAGGTGGGCCTAAGTTGATAAACTCTTTATCATCTAAAACAAGATGACTTATGATGTTCAGGTCAACTGGCACAATCTTTCTTTATAAACAATGTACTTAAGTTTTATTACATAAATAAGTTGGAAAGATTTTTGAAGGGGGAAAGTCAATATATAGACATGACTACAGAAGAAAGAAGAGTAAGAGATTTTGGATTAATCTTTTACCTTTGGTTTTTACTGACTCTTGCAGCTTATGCATTTGGTGCCTACTCAATCTATCAATTAATTATAAATAACACAGCTGTTGTAAATTGGGTACAAGAGCAATTTAATTCTGCATATGCTCTTCTTGGAAATTATCTCTGGTGGGGTTTGGGTGCTGCTGTTGTATTATTCTTAGTTGGAGTAATATTTGCATACCTGCAAGTTTGGTTAATGAGCTACATTGGAGCTGAAATCATTAATACTGTTGTTTTTGGTATCCCTCTAGTACTTACTGGAGCTGGAATAGCTTCCTTCTTCCTGTTTAGTGAAGTATGGATCGGAATAGTATTTATTGTACCTGCTGCTTTTTTACTGTTTATTGCAGTTTTAGTAGGTAAACGGGTGGTTCTAGGAGCTAAGATTTTTGAGATGAGCAATGAAGCTGTCAATGATGAAAAGAGTTCATTGACTCCTGTCTTCTTCTTTGCAACTTTATCCTTATTTACTTTCATATTAGGATTTGCAGCTGCTGCTTTTACTGGTGCTAACATTAGTGATTGGGTAAGCAATCAATGGTTAGAATATCTTGTGTTCTTTGTTCTGATCTACGTTTACTTAATGATACATTATACAATGTTACATTTCAGTGACGCGATAAATATCTGTATTTTCAAAAGATGGAATAATTACAAAGATTCTTCTCTAAAGATAGCAATAAGAGAAATATGGAAAGTAAAAGGAAGTATCGTTTTATTTGGGATGTTCATAGCTTTCTTTGATGCGATAATAAAAACTATACAATTCTTTGCAAATAGAAAATTCTTCAAAGGTTGGAAGAAGAACAAAGTAATTAGCGTTACAATGAAAGTTCTGAGAATAGTCTTTTTTATATTCATATTAATATTGAAAGGATTATTCAAGATACTAAAATTCCTAAATTACTATACTTTAACATTAATAGTAGTAGAGAAACAAGGGTTTATTCGCAGTGTAGCTAGATCAGCTGATTTGTCACTTGATTCAGCAGCTGATATTATCATTGGAAAAACTGGTGTAAGCATAGCTAAAGGGCTTTTCTCTTTATTAACACTAGGTGTTTTCTCAACAGGTGGATTTTTCCTTGGATACTACTGGTTAGCTGATCAATTGGGAATTCCAGATACTGTATTTTTCTGGAACATTAGCTATAAAGTAGGTTTCTCAATATTGGTTGCACTAATATTCTTCTTGTTTGGATATTTACCAACATCTGCAATATTAAGACCAATATCCACAGCTTACAAGACAATTCTCTTCTTCCATATAGCAGATCCGTTTAGAGGACATACTGGTAGAAGAACAAGAATATCTCCAGATATCCAAAAGAACATTGATGGAATTCAGTCTGAAGTTATGGAAACCTACGACAAAGAAGAAAGACCAACTTGGCAAAAACCAGAAGAAGCTAAAGCATAAATCCTCTTTTTTTCTCTTTTTTTCGTTTTCCGATAAGGAAATTCTTTAATTGATGAAGTGTTTTCTATATATTTGTGAGATAATGTCATCAAGGTCACCTCGGAGAAGTTTGATTGGTAGTTATAGATATAGTGTTGTCATAAAACCTAATGAAACAGAGTTTTCAGAAAGTCTAAGCGGAGTTTTGGATTTGTATGATGGTAAACACGTCATCGAATCACATAAATTTTCATCTTTTGATCAACTTGCTGAGAAAATAATCAATTATTGGGAAACAAAATTAGGTTCAGATGTTAATGTTCACAGATTCTCAAATTGGTTATCTGAATATTTTGCTGATATTGGTATATCAAACATAAATTTTTACCAATTGATAGAATCTGTTAGAAATTTAGGAAAAGGTGTATCCTTAACATCATCAGGTATTGCTGTGCGAGAAGCTCAAGTAAGATCCAACGATTTTGATCCAATAGATCCAAAGCCTGCTAAAGCCACTGGAATGCATATGTTAGGAGAACTTGTAAGACCAGATGATGAGCCTGAAAGAGCTAGACCTGAAATACCACCTGATGATACAGTTGTTAAACCAAGTGTTTTATTCAAACCAGAGGAAACAGTATCTCCTGAAGTTACTCTTCTTCCTCCAGTGAAAACTGAAGTTGAAGAAGTTAAGGGAGAACCCCCAGTTAATACTTTACTTAAACCAAGTGAGATTTTGAAAGAACGTGAAACAGCTTATCCGAGTATAGAAGTATCTTCAGATGATGTAGCTCGAGTAACAGGAGATCCTGTTGTTACACAACCTATTGAGAAAATAGAGAGAGAAGAACCTCCTACTGAAAATCTTCTCCGTCCAAGTGAATATCTGAAGAAAAGAGATATAATAGAAGTAATTTCAAGGTCAATTTCAAGTCCTAGTCACGTCCCAATTGAAAAAAAAACTAGATTTTTAGAACCACGGAGAGAAATTACTCAACGAAAACTAGCTCCCCCTTCAGAGGTTCCACGACAACAGGCAGACTATCTAATGATTCAAGAAGAGTCTGCAACTGAAGAAGTAGAAATCTTGGAAAAACCTACTGAAGAAGTTGATATACAAGAAGATAAGATTCCAGAAACAATACCTCCTGTTAAAATAGATCCAACTCTCAAAGAAATTCCTGCACCCCCTTCAACTGGCAAGCCTGAAGCTAAGAGAATAGATGAAAAGGAAACAAGAAGATCAGTAAAAGAAACAGAGACTTTGCCATTTGAAATAGAAATTCTAGAAGATAGTTTTTCAGAAGAAGAAAAGGAAAAATACAAACTTAAAACATTAGCTGATATGAAAGTTACAGACATAATGGGTGTTGGTGATAAAACAGCTATGCTTCTAAAAGATGAAGGATTTGATTCAGTTGAAAAAATTCTTAATGCTACTCCAAAAGATTTGAGCAAAGTGAAAGGTATAGGTGATTCCACAGCAAAGAAATTAATTTGTGAAGCTAGAGCCCTCAAGATGGAGTTAGATCAATTCAAACAACAACTTGTGGCTGATTTGAAAGTCACAGACATAATGGGTGTTGGTGATAAAACTGCTATGCTTCTAAAAGATGGAGGATATGATTCTCTTGAGAAGATACTATCTACTACTCCAGAAGAATTAAGTAAAGTGCGTGGAATAGGAGTAACAACTGCTAAAAAAGTAATCTATGGCGCTAATGCTCTTAAGAAAGAAGTAGAGAAGTGATTTAGAACTCTCTACTATAATCCCAAATTCAAATTAGATGTTTCTTGGAAAGTAAACATAAATTAAACGTGTAAGTTCATGACTCAGCCAAAAATTCTACAGATAATAGGATATTCAGATTCTGGAAAGACGTCCTTAGTTAAATTATTACTTGAGAAACTTTCAGAAATGAACTATTCTTGTGCTACAATAAAATCAGCAAGAACACATACTTACCATTTAACAAACAAAGATTCAGATGAATTTATTAAAGCAGGTTCTAACTTTTCTGCTGTTATGTTTGAGAATATTACTCAGATTACATTAAAAGAGCAAGTTAGTTTAAATCGATTAATCAAGGAGTTTTCAAATAATTCTGAACTTGATCTTATACTTATTGAAGGTTTTAAGAAAGAAAAATATCCCAAACTATTGATCTGGACAAAGGGTATCTTTGAAGAACCAATTGATTTTAGTACAACCAGATTCTTATACAGTAATTTTAAGGACTACGATGATAATAAACAAGCTATAGATGAATTTGTTGAAAGAAATGATATTCTCTTTAGTAATGATATAAAAGAAACCATTCAGAATATCCTGAAATACTTCATAAGCTGAGGAAAAATGCATAGTTCATTAAAAAACTTGCTTGAAGAAGTTGGAAAGAAATCTTCCAAACATAGGCATACAAAAGAAAATACTTCAGGTTTGATTCTAGGCTATGAAAGTAAATCTCTTGATTATGAACACTTCATAACACATCAAATAAGAAAAATGAAGAAATATGTAAATGAGATTATTATTTCACTTCCTTCAAATTATGAAATACAAGATATTCACTTAACAAACGAAATTAAAGATGAGAAAATTAAACTAGCAATTAGAGAGGAGAATCAGACTGCGAGGTCAGTTCTTACATTTGAAAGTTTGATAAAGTGGAGTCTGAATGAAAAGATTCTATTCCTACCATATGACATAGATATATCGAATTCAAAAATGGACAGTTTAGTAAATCACAATCATCCTCTATTGACTTTTTTAGGTTCTACTGGTAATTTCTGTCCAGCTTTAGGTTTCCTAAATCGATGGTCAAACCGTTTTAATTTACAAATTCTTAAATTCAATAGGAAGGAAGGTTTGGATGATCTATATAGGATATGTTCTGAACTAGTTTTCTTAAAACTAACTCAGCAGGATCAAATTAGGAAGAAATCTTTAACATCAGAAGAAAAACTTAGTAATATTAGTGCTAAAGAACCAAGCAGTTATTTTCCTCAG
>MEHH01000016.1 GCA_001940755.1 Candidatus Heimdallarchaeota archaeon AB_125 | reverse complement strand
TTGTAACATACATGGTTTTTGGAAATATGAAAAAGAAGTAAAAGTTGAGTAAGATCTCTTCTTTCTTTCTATTTTTTATTTATTCTTGATCTTTTTTGAGCACAAATCTCCTAATTCATAAAAATATTTAATGAGTTATTCAATCTCAAGGTATGAGTAACTTTTCTGAAGACCTTGATGAATCATTTGATTTATTAATTGAAGAAGCTCAAAGACCATTGCAAGGTTGGGATTTTTCTTATATCAATAATAGAGTAATTTCAGCTCCATTAACTTGGAGTTACCATACTGAGATTTTAAAATACATTAGGAATGTAGATTCGTTGTTGGATATGGGAACAGGAGGAGGTGAGTTCCTCTCTTTACTTGAACCATTTCCTGAAAAAGCATTTGCAACTGAAGCATATGAACCCAACTTCCCAATCGCGAAAAACAGATTGGAACCTTTAGGAGTGAAAGTTGTTCAGATTGATGGAGATGAAAATCTACCTTTTGAAGATGAATCATTTGAACTGATAATAAACAGACACGAATCTTATTCCCCTAAAGAGGTTTACAGAATTCTTTCAAAAGAAGGTATTTTTTTGACTCAACAAGTAGGAGGTACTAATGATAACTGGTTAAGAGAATTCCTCTTAGGTGATGCGATAAGTGAATATCAAGATTGGAATTTAGAATTTGCTAAAAATGTGCTAGAAGAAAATGGCTTTAAGATTGTTCAAAAAATGGAGTGCTTTCCTAAGAAGAGAATTTTTGATATAGGTGCAATTGTATTTTATCTTCAAGCAGCTCCTTGGGAAGTACCAGATTTTACTGTAGAGAAATACAGAGATAGATTATTTGAGTTACACAATACAATATCAAATAAAGGATACATAGAATACGCTAGCCATAGATTCTTAATTAAAGCAACTAAATGAATCAAATTTTGTTGATTGTTAGTCATTAAAAATCCTCTTAAGAATAATATCCTAGAGGAAAGAAGTATGTTACAACAATTAGAAGAAACAATGATTGATGCTGTTGACAAAATTGTTCCAAGTGTTGTAAGTGTTACTACCAAAGGACTCCATAGAATTAGTTTTTACCGAGTTGCTCCATTACAAGGACAGGGATCAGGAGTTATTCTATCTAAAGAGGGTTATATCTTAACAAATGCACATGTAATCAAAGGAGCTAAAGAAGTAAATGTGGTCTTATCAAATGGAGAATCATATACAGCCAAAGTTATTGGTAAATCTTCTATCAGAGATTTAGCTGCAATAAAAATTAACAATGGAAATCTACAGCCTATTACAATGGGTAATGTTGATTCAATAAAAGTTGGACAATTTGCTTTAGCTGTTGGAAACCCACTTGGTTTAGGAATTACAGCTACATTTGGAATGGTAAGTGCAGTAAACAGAACTATACAAACAAGAGACTTATTTTTAGAAGGATTGATTCAGACTTCTGCTCAGATAAACTCAGGAAACTCTGGAGGAGCTTTAGTTAATACTGAAGCAGAATTAATAGGAATTCCTACAGCAATGGTACCTTGGAGTCAAGGTATTGGGTTTGCTATAGCTGTTGATGGAGTTCAAGCTGTTTTTGATGAACTCTTAGAAACTGGAACAATAAAAACACCTTGGATGGGAATAGTTGGTTTATCTTTGAATTCAGGTATAGCTAATCATTATAGCGTTCCAACTGATAAAGGTGCACTAATAGTAGAACTTCCTAAGGGTCCAACATTAACTACAGGGTTAGAACCTGGTGATGTTATTATTGAGATTAATGATAAAGAAATTTCAGGAATGGAAGAGCTCCAAAGAGAAATAATGAAGCAGAGGGTTGGTTCTATAATGAAATTAAAGGTAAATAGAAACAATGATATCTTTGATGCAAAAATTGAGCTTCGAGAAGCTCCCGAAACAATCTAGACAATCTTGTTAAAATCAAACTTTTTGTGTTTTATCAGAAGAAAAACTATAAAGTAGAGATTCTATGATCCAACCAATAAAAGCTCCAAACATCGCCCCAATTAATCCACCTATAATAGGGTTCGACCACCTGTAATTCTCTATAATCCCCCCCTCTACAATTCTAGCTTGCCCTATCATCAATGCTATAATTGGAGCTACAAAAGCTAAAGAGATTGCACCAATAATCGCGAATAAGAGACAAAAGAAGAAAGTGAATCGATAGTTTGAAAGGTCTTCTTCAATGTGATCTTTGAACTCAATAAATGGTAATTTTTGATGAGTCTTTTCACCTATTTGGAAAATTTCCTCGATTTCATCTTCTAAAAGAAAATCTTCATCGATATAATTGTCTATTTGCATAGCAATCTTCTAGATATAATAACCAAATACATAAATAAATCTTACTCGAATCTTTCCTTTTCTCACCTTCAATTTTTTTTGAGTAATATATGAATAGACAATATGAACACTACGAACTCTGAAAAAACTAAAAGTAAGAAGAAATTAAGGGAAATTGCTGAACAAGTTGAGGAAATAGGTGATTTTGTTTCTAAGATTCAGGGTCTATTAAATGAATATCTTCTTATCAGTAATGTTGAGTTCAATAAATCTTGGAGATCTTCAATTGACAAAGTCCAAGATATGGTGAAGGAACTCACTATAACAGAAATGAAAATAGCTACAAAACTTGGAGAATAGTTTCTATTCTTTTCTCTTTTATCTATTTCATTAGAAATTTTGAGATTCAAGAAGGTACAAAGGAAAATTCAAGTAAATCTATTTTTTCCACAATTTTTTTGTATCATAAACAAAGTTGTAATTTATGAATGATTTAGAATCTGATGAAAGTAGTCATAGTTTCCCTCGTCCTGGTTCTGCTGAATATAATCTTCTCTTTGGAGATTCTGAAAGCCAGAAAAAAACTCTCAAAACTTGGAAACGTCTGAACAAATACTTCACTATTCCCTTGTATAAATTGAATATTCTTCCACTTCTTGGAGTTGGGAAAATCTTCTTACTTCTTTATACAACTGGAAGAAAAACAGGAAAGAAAAGAATCACTCCTGTGGAATATAGAAGAAAAGATGATGTAATTCATTTTGTAGCAGGAAGAGGAAAAAAAGCACATTGGCTTCAGAATATGTTGGCAAAACCTGATGATGTTAAAGTTAAAATTGGTTTTAAGAAATATCGAATTGACTTTGAATTACTTCCTTCTATCGAAGAAAAAAATGATCTATTCAAATGGTATGTTACTGAATATCCTAAAGCAGCAAAAATGTTGTTTGGCTGGAATCCTAAAGAAGATGACCCAACTAAAGCAGATTTCGCTTCCTTCTCTGAATTAGTAGAAATTGTAAAAATAACTCCTAAGTAACTTTATTTTCTAAAGAAGTAAAGCTTATATCTTTAGAGAGTGTGAATAAAATTAACTTGAACTCCAGTACTACAAAATTTAAGGGTTACAGAGGAAAAGTAATAGTTGTAGATTTATCCTCACAATCCTTTATAATAAAACCAACTGATCAACATTTAATAGAAAATTTTCTAGGTGGTCGAGGGTGGGCAATTAAATATCTATATGATAATCTAAAACCTAACATTGATCCTCTTAGTGAAGATAATATACTTGTTATTAGTCTTGGTCCATTAACAGGAACTCTAGCACCTTCGACAGCTCGATATACTATAGCTTCGAAATCTCCTTTAACAGGTGGGATAGGTTATGCTAATTCAGGGGGACATTTTGCTCCTGAACTTGCCTATGCGGGTTACGATGCTATTTTTGTGCATGGTAAATCAAAGAAGCCAGTGTTCCTCTACATTGAAGATGAAACAATCGAAATTAGAGATGCTTCCCATCTTTGGGGTAAAGATACATGGGAAACAGATGCATTTCTAAAACAAGAGTTGTCAGAAGATTTTCAAGTGTTATGCATTGGTCAAGGAGGAGAAAATCTTGTTAAATATGCCTCTATAATGAACAATCTTTCTAGAGCTGCTGCTCGAACTGGTGTTGGAACCGTTATGGGTTCCAAAAATCTGAAAGCAATAGCTGTTAAAGGAACTGGTGGAGTTGAGGTAGACAATCCACAGAAATTTAATGATTTTATAGATGAAACTTTGAAGAAAATCTATGAAGATCCTGCATACCCTAGTCTTTCTTACTATGGAACACCATTTCTTGTTGATTTAGCTTACATAAGTGGAGGACTAGCAACCCGAAATAATCAGTCTGGTATTTTTGATCAATATGAGAACATTTCAGCTGAAACTTTTGATGAGTTATATCGAATCAAATCTGAAAGCTGCTTTGCATGTCCTATTCATTGTGGGAAATACTCTAGAGTAGAAACAGGCAAATATGCAGGAACTAAGGGGGGAAGTCCAGAATTTGAAACAATTGTTTGTTTTGGTTCCAAATGTGGAATTGGTGATTTGGGAGCAATTATTAAAGCTAATGAACTAGCAAACAGATATGGTTTAGATACTATTTCTCTCGGAGATACAATTGCTTTTGCAATGGAAGCTTTTGAAAAGGGAGCTCTATCATTAAACGATACAGATGGGATAGAATTAGTTTGGGGAAATGATGATGCTCTGATAGAATTGATTAGAAAGGTTGCATACAGAGAAGGTTTTGGAAATGAACTTGCAGAGGGAACAAAGAGATTATCTGAAAAGATAAGTGGAGGTTCAGAAGAGTATGCACTACACATCAAAGGAATGGAACCTCCTGCTTATGATGTTAGAACAGCAAAAGCTTTTGGTTTAGGCTGGGCAACTGCTACAAGAGGAGCTGATCATCTTGCTGCTTTGCCAAATTTCGAATTGTTGGGTTATGAACCTGAAAAAGGTTTGGAATGGTTTGGATCTGAAAAAGCTGTAGATCCATACTCTCCTGAAGGAAAGCCAAGGATGGTTGTTTGGCATGAAAATTTCGGTGCAATAGTAGATTCAGCAGAGATGTGCAAATATACCTGTTTTTCTGCATATGCAGTTAGACCTGAGGATATGGCTATTTTTCTAACTTATGCAACTGGCTGGAAAATCTCTTCTGAAGAATTACTTCTAATTGGGGAGCGAATTTACAATCTAGAGCGTTTATTTAATCTAAGAGAAGGAAAAGGGAAGAATGAAGATACACTCCCAAACAGATTCATCAATGAACCTTTGTCAGAAGGACCAGCAAAAGGACAATTTGTAGAATTAGATGAAATGTTACCAAAATATTATGAACTAAGAGGATGGGATTCAGAAACAGGATTACCTAAAAAATCCTTGCTCAAGAAACTTGGGTTACTTGAATCTGCAGAGAAATTCAATTTGGTTAAGGAGGAGAAATAAGATGAATTCCGAAATTAAAAGAAGGATTTTCGCTCAAAAAGAGAAGTGTAATGGATGTCGTATATGCGAACTACGTTGTTCTTTTGAACATGAAACAGTTTATTCTCCATCTTTATCTAGGATTAGAATAATTAAAAATGAAGTTGAAGGAATTACTATTCCTAAAACCTGTGTAATTTGTGGAAAGTGCATAGAAGCTTGCCCAGAAAAAGCAATTTCTAAATCACTCTCAACAGGTGCAATAAAAATTGATGAAGAGCTATGTACTGGCTGTGAAATTTGCGTAGAAGCATGTCCATTTGAAGTTATGAGATTTAATCCAGAGAAAAACCTTGCGTTTACATGCGATTTGTGTAATGGATCTCCACAATGTGTTAAATATTGTCCAGAAACAGCTCTGCATTTTATGTCTTCAAAGGAATTTGCAGAATATAAAAAGAAAGATCAAGATGAAACAAAACCTAAAATTATACCATGAAGAATCCTAAAATTAATCTTATTCGTTATTATTACTTTCAATTTTTAGAGCTTCTTCCACATCACCAAAGAACTCTTTATCTGTAACATATAATTCAGTTTGTTTAGTTATATCTTTTGCAAATTTCACTCGGAGATAAATGTAAGTTGTTTCTAAAAAGCTCTTTATTTTTGGAGTAAGAGGTTTTGATTTAATATAACTGTATACTATAACACCTACGATTGTCAGCCAAACTGGGACAAGATATCCTCCATAAAGTCTTACCCAATTATCAAATTTCTGGGGATTTGAAGCTCTCTCAAATTCTTCAATATTTGTAAATCCATCTTTATCAGGGTCATCATATGTGCTATTTTGGAGCGGATCCAAAAAATATTCTACTTCCCAACTGTCTAAAAGCGAATCTCCATCTGAGTCTACAGATGATTGATTTGTGTTATAGATGTAGATCTCAGCATAATCATTCAAGAAATCACCATCACTGTCAGGATTTCCATGTCTTTGAAAACTCCCTCCATAGGTCCACCAAGAGCTTGTTGAATTAGAAGACTCCAGCAGTTCAAAGCAAAAAATATCTTTCTTAGTTTCTCTTGAGATTATTACTTCGAGTTTTCCATCAGTATCAATGTCTGCTACTAGAGGTGTTTCTGAAGAAATGGCTTCTATATCCCTTAATATTATTCTATTTCCAAGATGATCTAACCCAACAAAATATGTTTTTCCTTCACTGAAAAGAACTTCTAATTTTTTATCATCATCAATATCGATTGCACAAGGATTACCTACACTAGTTGCAGAATCTACTTTCCACTGAAGATGTCCTGTTTCATTTAAGCAAAAGACATTCCCTTCACCTGTGAAAGGATTGTATGCACTTGAAATAATTTCTATACTACCGTCATCATTTATATCTGCAATACAGGGATCAAAATTCATCATATTAGTTCTATTAAGAACTAACTCCTGTGAATAACTCCATTCTATTTCACCTAAGTGATCCAAACAATACAACATATAGGTACTCGTTACAATTATTTCTGCAGTATTGTCTCCATCAAGATCTGCGACTCCAATGGAGGAATCTCCTCGAATAATGTTAGAGATCCATTTTTCTTCTCCTGAAATAGTTAGGGAATGAAGTTTGTAATCATTTCCTATAATTAAGATATCTAGTATACCATTATTATCTATATCTGCAATAGTAGGAGATGATCCGAATTCCAATGTCCAATAACCAGTATATTCCATTGTAAGATTGAAACTATAGGCAAATTTTCCTTTTCTAGTTATAACAAATGGTTGGCTTATAGTATCTGCTGTTGATACAATTATGTCTAGATGTTTGTCACCATCAATATCAAAAATACAAGGTGTAAACTCCTTAAATTCTGAATCAGTTTTGTATTCCCAAAGAATTATTCCCTTGTGATTTACACAAATCAAGGATGATTCTGCTGTTAGTAGTAAATCAAGTTTGCCATCTTCATTCAAATCTCCAAAGTTGATTTTTCCTGCAAGATTAGTTTCAAAATCCAAATACCATAAAATAGTTCCTAAGTTATCCAAGCAAAAAACATAGTTATCTGTCATAGCTATAACTTCTATCACTCCGTCTCTATCAAGATCAACAAGTGAGGGAGCTCCTTTAATATTTTTACCAAACGTGGTAGACCACGAAGGACCTAAGTAGTTTTCTCCTATAATATCAGCACCATCTACATTGAATGGTGAATTGAACATCATTAAAGAGAAAAACAGTACAAATATCATCATGAATCTTATTTTAAAAGATTGTAAGCTATATTTGTACTTTCTATGTGACACAGCATAATATTGGTTCAAACAGTTAAAAACTTACTCAAAACAACATTAAATTCAATTTCCTCCAGCTATAGCAGGCATAAGAGCTACCATATCACCATCATTCAATTTGGTTCGAAATCCATCTAAAATGTTGATATTTCTTCCATTTACAATAATTCTATAATGTTTCTTTATTTTGCCATCATTATCAAGAATTTCATCTTTGAGAATATCACCATATTTTTCAAAAAAACTATTTAGTAAATCTTCAATTGAATTTGCTTCGTAATAGAACTTCTTTTTCCCAATTATCTCTTTAATTCTCGTAAAAGTTATAATCTCGACATTAGCCATAAATCAAACCACTTGAGTATTATTTCTGAATTTATTATTCTCAGAATAGAGATTATTCTTCTAGTAAAAATAGCTTTCTTAATTCTTTCATGTCATACAGAGCTCACAAATTGACGGTTTCATCTAAAGCAAATCCTCTGAGAATTTTTCTTTTAATATCTCCATTGCTTCTATCAATGTAAGTTTCGATAATTCTTTAGCTGCCATAAAGTGTTTTTCGCAGAACCAATCTGCATAAGGGGGATGACCTGTTAATCCTTCAACCTTCATCGCTTTAATCCATCTTTCGTCACTTTTGCTTTTCTCAAAATAAACTAATCCTCCTTCATCAGAATCTGTGAATTCTTTATAGCAAATAACGCAAATTGGTGGTTTCATACACTCAACTAAAGTGAATAATATAAAAATATTAGGGGAAAGAGATTAATCTATTCCAATCTCATGGTTCTTCTAATAGCAGTCATTGTTTCAGTTGCCATCAGTCTATTATTTGAATCATCATCATTTCGAGCAATCTCCCCCAAAATATCTAGAGCATTAGAGTCCTTGAGAGCTCCAATGTTACTTATTGCTTCAAACCTTACTCTTGAATGTTCATCATCAAGTGCTCTTAGATTTACATCATATATACGCGAATCCTCTATCTCTCCAATGTCTATTAACTTCTTGATTTGTTGTAAAACTTGTAATCGTATTTCCCAGTCTTGATCATCATAAGTTTTTACTAAATGTGGAACTGGATTTCCTTCTACACGATAAGTTAGAAATTCAACAACTACTTCCTTTACAAGTTTGTTAGAATCTAAAATATATTTAGCCACAAGAGATGCAGGAACTTCAGTTGGAAAACTCAAAATGGTAGATTTTGCCTCCTCTCTAACTGATTCAGTATCGTCTCTTAATCCTTCAAATAATGGTTCAATCATGCTAATGTCATCGAAGTTCTTTAATGCTTTAGCAGCTGAATATCTGACTTGTGAATGTTCATCCTCTAATGAATGGATAATGAATGTGAAAGTACCAAGATTTTTATGTTTTCCAAGGGAATCAATTGTAGCTTTTCTTACTCCCCAATTCTCGTCCTCTAAAGCTTGACTTAAGGCAATCAATACTTGACTGTCAACAATATCTCCTAGAATCTCAGCAGCAAAAATTCTGACTTCAGAGTCTGAATCTTTCAGAGACTGTATAATCTTTTGTTTAGCTATTTCTTCGTTTCTAAAAGGAGCAAGTTGTTCTAATGCAAGCTGTCGGAGAGCTGGGCTAGGATTTTCAAGCAGTTTTACAATTTTCATTATCTCTTCATTTGACATTCAAACACTTCAAGTAAACTTCTATTGCTGAAACAAAAAACTTTGGTTCTAGGCGTAAAGTAATTCTGGGGTATAGATGATTCACAAACTCTTATATAAAATTACTAATACGATGGTATCGTTCACATCATCAATTACTTCAGAAGGATTGAATTATATGCTTACAGCAAGACAAAAAATCTACTACTCAATATGTAGAACTGGATCAACTATTCTTCTGAATGTGGTCTTCGTAGCAACCTTTTGGATGTATACTAATCAAGTAAATTTGGATCCTATGTTAAATGGAATAGGAAATGCAGTAGGTAAGGTTGTGATAGGAATCTCTTCTGTTGTATTCGGTATTCTATCAGACAAAATACCTTCAAAATCAAAAATAGGAAGAAGAAAATTCTTCATTTGGACAGGAGCTCCTGTTTTGGCTTTCTCATTTGTTATGCTTTTTATTCCTCAATTCATCATTCCTTCAGGTGGTCAGATAGCAAAATTTGCTTGGTTACTTATTTGGAATTCAATGTTTCATCTATTCTATGGATATTTACTGATTCCTTATCAATCTTGGATGCCTGAAATTACTTCTGAAGATGAAAGAGTCCAAGTATCTGGCTTGATGAATACCGTTAATTTAGTTGGAGCAGCAATTGGTTCAGGTTTTGTTTTACTGATGTCTGGTTTTATCAACAAAGACCCACAAGGAATTTACGGAGTAGCAGGTAAATATCTGTTAGTTTTTGCTCTTGTATTTGGAATTATAGAACTCCTGTTCTTCTTACCAGCACTATTGAAAATAAAAGAAAGAGAAGTTCCAGAGAAAGAGAACAATGCTTGGGAAGAAATAAAAGTCGCACTCAAAAACAAAAATTATATGATTTATGTTGGAGGATTTACTATCCTAAATGTTGGAGTTACTGTTCTTTCAGCATTAATTTTGGATTTCCTTGAGCAAGTACTAGGGGTTGTTGACGCATTACAGAAAGGAATATTCTCAGGGGTTATGCTTGTTGCTGTTATAGTTAGTTTCTTCTTCTGGGGAAGATTCTCTAAGAAATTTGGCAAAAAATGGTCTTTGATAGTTTCTTTCAGTCTTTTATTAATCTGGATGCCATTGACTCCAATTATTGGTCGAATTCCTCTTATACCTAAAATTGTTCAAGGTTATGTTTTTAGTATTCTTGCAGTTTTTGCTGTTTCTGCTGTATATTTATTTCCATATGCAATTATGGCTGATTTTGCTGATGAAGATGAGCGAAGGACTTCGCAGAATCGTTCTGGGCTTTATACTGGATTCAAAAGCTTACCTTTCAATATTGCACAAGCATTAGGATTTATTTTAGCTGGTTTTATGCGTGATTGGGAAAAAGTAATTGGAAGCGAAACAGTAAACCTAGGTCTCACTTGGCTAGGTCCCATCTGTACAATCTTTCTGATTATTGCATTTCCAATTATTTGGAAAGCAGATCTTGATCCATTTATGGTAGATGCAAAAGTTAAGAATACCTCTATATTCAAGCAGATATTTTCAAGGAAAAATCGTAATTAGACTAAATTTTTTAACCCACTCTTCTATTTTCATATATGAAAAAAGTCCTTTTCATTTGTGTTCATAATTCTTGTCGAAGTCAGATGGCTGAAGGTTTTGGAAGAGCTCTGGGTAAAAACTTGATAGAAGTGCGTTCAGGAGGGACAGAAGAAGGACATCAAGTAGATCCTTTAGCTATAGAAGTTATGAAAGATAAAGGAATAGATATCTCAAACCATGTATCTAAGGAAGTTGATTCCTGGGATTGGGCAGATAGATTAATTGTTATGGGTTGTGATGCAGAAGAATCATGTCCTGCATTGTTTGTTCCGAAATTAGAAAATTGGGATCTCGATAATCCAAAAGGGAAACAAATGGATGAATATAGAAGAGTTAGAGATTTAATAGAAGAAAAAGTTAGAGAGTTAATAGAAGAAGAAAAGAAAGGTTAGTAGTTAAACACACCGTTTTTTGCAGCTAAAGTTAGTTGATTTACTCTTGCATAATCTTTTTCTAACTCTTGGATGATTTTTTGATTTTTTGTTTTGCCAGTTTTGATTTTCATTGCCATTTTTTTGCACCTATCATAACGTAATCACCCCTTTATTAAAGGATTTTTTTAATTAATTCGATTAACGGTTAAACTAATTAGTCAAATAACCCAACTGGATTCGACTACTGTAGAGTCCAAAAATTAAAGATTTTAAGAGAAAAGTACAAGGATTTAACCGATTGGTTAAAGCTCAAAAAATGGACAGCACGCAAAGTTTAAGACACAAATAGTGAAATAAGCCTATGAAAGAAATCAACTTGATTTCATGGAACGTTAATGGTATAAGAGCTGTTTCGAAGAAAGAAATCTCTGAAGGATTAAAATTCAATCAAATTTTGCAAAAAGAAGAACTAGTAAAGCTAAAATTCAATGAATGGTTGCATCAAATCTCTCCAGATGCTTTATGTCTACAAGAAACTAAAGCTCATCCTGAGCAACTCACAGCTGCTCTTCTTAGTCCTCAAGGATATGTGAGTAATTGGTCTTCTGCTGAAAAGAAAGGTTATAGTGGTGTAGTTACTTATTCTAAAGTAAAACCACTTAGAGTAAACACAAACTTAACTGTAGAGCGGTTAAATAAAGAAGGGAGATTAATGGAAACAGAATTTGATGAATTTGTTCTGTTAAATGTTTACTTCCCAAATGGCAAAATGAGTCCTGAGAGACTCAAATACAAGATGGATTTCTACAAAGTTTTTCTAGAGCATGTAATTGATCTAAGGAATCAAGGAAAGTCAGTTGTCATATGTGGGGATGTTAATACAGCCCATACTGAAATTGATCTAACCCATCCAAAAGCAAATGAGGATACGTCAGGTTTTCTTCCAAAAGAACGTAAATGGATTGACCAACTGATTTCAAGTGGATTTGTGGATACTTTTCGATATTTCAATAAAAAGCCAGAGAATTATACCTGGTGGTCCATGCGGAATATAGCTAAAGGTATGACAGCTAGAGAAAGAAATGTTGGCTGGCGAATAGATTATTTCTTTGTATCTGAAGATTTAATTGAGAAGGTAACTGAATCTAGTATGCTATCAGATGTAATTGGTTCTGATCATTGTCCAATTATACTCAAATTAAAATTCAATTGATTGGAACAAAATATCTATATTACTACAACTATAATTTGTGAACTAATATGCTTCAAATTGTTAAATTAGAGGATTTCGATATTAAGAAATTTTGGGATTATGTTCTTAGTGATATACCCCTGTATTTCTTCTTCATTCTAGATTTGAAGCATTACCCTGAACAAAGCAAATTCTTAGTAGCAATTGAAAATGATGAAATTGTTGGTTTATGTCTTATATGGAAAAATCAAATTGCACATGTACGAGGTCAAAATGATGAAATTGTGGAAGCTTTATTTCATGCAATTCCTAAAGATGTTCAATTTGATCAGGTTAATTTTGAAATAAGATATCAAAAGTTGTTATCTTCTTTGATTCCCAAACCAAAAACAGAGCTTTTTCTTCATAGAATGGTACTTCGGAAAGATAAGATGATTCCCAGATTTCTGTTAGATAAACCATTTACACAAAGAAAACTAACTGAAAAAGACGCTTCAAAGATTGCAAAACTTATGGCAAAAGCATATCCCACTTATTGGAGCAAAATAACTTCCAAACATCTGACTTTTGATGAAAATCAGAATTATACTGGTCTATTTGATGGTAATAAGCTGATTTCTTTCGCTTTATCTTGGATAGATGAAACAGCTGCAATTATTGCAAATGCAGCTACACACCCTAAGTATCAGAATTTAGGTCTTGCAACTTATCTAGTTAATGAGAGTGTTCATAAAATGATGAAACATACAGAAATAGCTATAATCCATGTGCTTACGGATAATGAACCTGCGATAAAAGTATACTCCAAAGTGGGATATGAAATATATGCTTCTTTTGTAATGGTTGGATTAGAGTAACTCATAACTTAGATTTTTTCTTTGCTTTTATAAGTAAAAATTCAGCGAAAATATCGTTATCTAAATATGCTTTTCTTGGATATCTCTCAACTAGCTCTTCTGAAGCTTTTGGCTCTCTCATCTCTAGAATCTCAAAGTTGTTTTTTACTAACTCATTTATATATGCACTAATTGGTCGTTGAAAATGCAATCCTGGAACGTCCCAATAGTAAATGAGTGCTGGTCTTTCATCAAAGTAGTTAAGTAATATTCTCACTCTATCTTCGTTTCTTCTACTTCCAATTGGAATGCGCATTGCTGTAGATGCTGGCCAAGCATATGCTGGATGAGTAATACTAAATACAAAAATTCCCTTCTCTTTAAGCACATATGCAATGTTTTTGATAGTTGTTTTATAATCCTCAATATCCATTAATGCCATATTGCATGCAACCTTGTCGAAAAAACCGCTCTTGAATTCATTCATCAGCTCTTCAGCATTTAACTTCATAAGTTGAATTCCAAGCTTTTCCTTGTTCTCTCTCTCAATTGCTCTATCAATCATTTTTGAAATATCAATTCCTGTCACTTTAGCCCCAAGTTTTGCTAAATGTCTCACAACGGTACCTTCACCGCAGGCAACATCTAGTATTTTTTCATCCCTTTGTACATCAAGCATATTGTATAAGTTGGGAAGAATTATGTGTGTATGATGATATTCTCCTTCGGTTTCAGGAGATATCCATCTAGATGCTAAATCATCCCAAACTGATTTTGGAGTATAGTTATCCAAAGATTCTAACCTTGGATGTTTTGGAGCTTTACCTAAAGAGAGAATTCTTTCTGAACCCCAAGCTTTATGTGGGAATTCTTGAGGTTTTATTTGATTCTTATAAATTGGCATCCACATTACGATATCTTCTTCAGGTTTAAGATCTCCAATCTGATAGGGGTGGGAACCTTCGTATTCAGCAAAATCTAAAGCAGGATTATACTCTCCACATTTTTGACAAGGAATTTTATAATAATAATCATAAATTAGAAACTTCTCTTTTTCCATTTTCTCCTCTACACAACGTAAGCATGTAAACTCCTTACAACTAGAACACCAAGAAATACCATTGAAATGAGTTAACTCTCCACATTTGCTGCATTCATACTCCCAATGAAGAAAACATCTAGGAGTAAAACTAGTAACATCTTTAGAAGCAAAATTGACTGGATAATCTTGTGCTATTTTTATATATTCAGAACAATAAAAACAAGGAACGTACTTAGAGGATTCCATAATAATACAAAAAGTGAGGAGTATAAAAAATAATCTAGCTCGTTTTAGTCTTTCTAAATCTTCTATAACTGTTTAATACAATTAGACAAAGAATTGAACTTAACAACCAAAATCCTGATGTTTTAGAAGGTGTTGTCGTCGGTGTTGGGAAGTATTCGATGAAAACATAATCGGTCCTTATTTCATCTATTTTTTCCCAAGACCAAAGATAGCTTTTACCATTTTCTATTTCTGTAACTGTAGTATTAGCAGTGTTATTGTAATAATATGTAGGTTGTTTCCCATAGACGTTGAATTCGACGTATTCTGTTAATAAACCGTCCCAAGCTCTTGCTGTACCAACATCATAAGTAATCCAAATTACTTCTTCTGTATAACGAAAATTGGTTATAGAATCGAATCTATACCTTATTGTTGTATTAGACTGTCCTGAAAAAGTTATGTTACATATTGCAAAATATCTTTCCTGAACAATATACAACTGAAAATAATTCATCCATGGAGTTGCGGAATCGTTATTATAATTATAGTAAACGATATCATATTCTGTCTCGATACCATCAACTTCTATTTTTAATGAATCAGTTAAACCTTCATAAACCGTTAGAAAAGGTGCTCCTATCATGATTTCAAGTGTCTCATTAGGATTGAATATCGTATAATTTCCATCAAATGAAACTGCAAAACTTCCATTTTCTCCATAGGTTTCATCAATGTCCATAACTACATTTGCTTCAACCATCTGTAAATCTGTATCATTACCAGGTAATAATCCTCCAGCTGATTCGACAAATACATTTAGTGGATTAGCGACAATTCTATTGTTCTTATTAACAATCCAAAAACTTCCGAATAGAAGCAAAAAAGTGAAAAGAAAAACGGATAATTTTCGATTTAACACTTTCATCACTCAAGAAATACTTTCACTTATACCTTTGTTAATCTCTTGTGAAATTTGAAAATGGGAAACTGATATGACTTCTTCTCTTTTCTTTGCTTTTATAAAGAACCAATTTTTATTTACCTTCATTTCTTCATTTTGGAGTTTTTTACCTGTTCCATATCCAGTACCGAATTTTTCTTTTTCAGGTAGAGTTATTGATAAGACAATAATGAAACTCTCTTTGTCTGTATCAATTTTTGAATCCCATATCCAGAATTCCCCTCCAGGTTTCAGAACTCGATAAATCTCTTTAATTGATTGTGGTAAATCCTTGTTGGACATGTACATACCACAGAAGAAGGAAGTTGCATTATCAAACTCTTCGTTTTCAAAAGGTAAATCCAACGCATCTGCTACTACCCAATTAGCATCAGGAGCTTTATCTTTTGCTTCATCGATTTCACCTTGGCGCTTATCAACAGCAGTTATTCTCTTTCCTCCAACTTGAGCAATAACTCCTTCACCTCCTGCACCTATATCAATAATAGATCCGGAGGGAATTTCATTAATGACAATTTCTTGATAGGGTGTAATTTTGTTTGTTTCAGAGTCTACACCTGGAATATCTGGAATATTTTCTTCTTCAGACATAAAATATTATTTCTGAAAAGTATTTATAAATTCGTCCCTAAGGATTTGCTACTTTCCTTTTTCTTCGAACTTTGATTATTCTTAGAGATACAAATATCAATCCAACTAAACCTACTGAAGGAAACACTATGATCATAATCATCTTATCAATAGGAGTTAATTTTTCTTCGAACAGAGAAAACCTAAATTCTATTTGATCCTCCTTAATTCTCTCATTATTCCACGACCAAGAATAACAATAGCCATCATCTATTTCTTCAATAATACCATCCTTATAAAACCGAACTGTTTCATCCCGTCCACTGCAGTTGTAATAGAATGGCTGGTGTCCATAAACAACATACTCTACAGTTTCAGTAACATTGCCAGACCAAGCTCTTGCAGTTCCAACATCATACCACACTTCAGCAAGGCTAAATTTGATATCTCCAATTTTCCATGGTAATTTGTAATCAAATGAATAATTTAGTATAAAACTTGTATTTGCATAGAAAGTTAGATTTGATATAAATATGTCTCTTTGATCTGAACCTGAAAGATATTCAAACCAAGTGCTATTCTCATCAAATTCAATGTGAAAAAGCTCGGAATCTATCTCTGTACCATTCGCAAGAACTTCTAGGTTTTCGATACCCCAATAATCTAAGTAATAGAAAGGTGCCCCAATGAGAGAACTAGTTGTTTCATTTGGATTGAAAATTGTATAATTTGCATTAAATTTTATTAAATACTCTTTAAGGTCAGCTGTACTATTAATTGTAAATCTAACGTTTGCTTCTGGCATTAGAAGATATGAATTATTGTAAGGTAAAATCATTCCATGATTTGTAGCATATAAATTTAAGCTATTTGCTTCTACATTAGAAAATACAGATGGAAAACATAGTGTTGTGATTAGAAGTGAAAGAACTATAGAATTTCTTATGTTTTTCTTCGTAGTCATTCTAATCAGATAACTATATTTCCTGCACTTATATTACTTTCTTTGTGTTCTTTCATGCACAAATCCAAGACCAAGTATAGCTTCTTCCATTATCAATATCTGTTATAATTGGTCTCTACAGAAGCTTGTTATTTATTACTAAATCATAAGATTTATGGACAACAGATCGATTGATTTGCATTGGATTTGATTTCATTGAGCATTGAATTGAAAAATATTGATAACAAAAATAGTTATACCGAAAGAGTCTGGTTAAGTATTTTTGTGATAATTGGATTTATATTAATAGAAGGAATTCTTATTGCTGTCACTGTTACAACATCAATCAAAGTACCTGCAACTATGACAATAACAATTCCTATATGTAGTGGTATAGGCCTTCTCTTATTGTTAATTTTCATCAATTACTCAAGCATAAGAATAACTATTAATGAATCGGAAATCAATGTCAAATACGGTGTTTTCAATAAGAAGACTATCCAAATTGATGAGTTGATTTCTTATGGGGGAACAAATGCATCAATTAGAATCTACTTAGGTTTTGGAGTAAGAATAGGCACTGATGGTTCAATAGCCTTTACAACTCGTTTTGGTAAAGCTATCAGGTTCGAATCAGAAGACAAAAGACCTTTAGTTGTTTCAACAAATAATCCTGAGAAAATTATTACATTCATTGACCAAATCAAAGGTAAGTAATTCTTTACAATGCCTTTCAAACTTCATCTTACCAGGAATTTCAGATTTTTTTCTTTTGACGAAGTAGGAGTATTTTCGAAGAACTAATAAATTCCATAGTTGATAGATTGAATAACTTTTTTCATCATTTTGCAAAGAGGGACTCCTTCCAACAAGGGTATCTTTCCAAGAACTACCTACCTTCTTGGCTGTAGAAATAACCTATACTTCCTATGGAGAAAAAACTGTGAAAATTATTTGATTCCTACTCCTCGAATTCCTCGATGAGCTATCCAATTTATTATTATCTCTCTGAGTTCATTTATACCTTCGAGAGTAACACAAGATGAATTAACAGATTTGATGTGATTTACATCAATTGGAAGATTATGGTCTGCTATGTATTCATATATTGTTGAGACAATCTGATCTATATCAGTTTGTTTTGGTTTTTCAAGATCTGTTTTATTAGGAACTAATATGATTAAAGTGTCCTCATAAATCCATTCCTTAACAATTGCAAATCTTAACCAAACTTCAAGAGATTCAAGTGTACTAAATCTAGTAACATCATAAATCAACAACAGAACAGAAACTCTCAGTAGAGCTGGAAAACAATCAAAAACTGATAGAATTTCATCAAAAGTTGTACTTCTAGATGATGCTTTTTGTCTTTGACCTGGAAAAACATAGAATTGTAAAGTCGTTGTAACGGGTAAGTTCTCTACTTCCACAATTTCACTACTAAACTCAATTTCAATATTGTAAGATTTCTTTGTTTTTAGAAGAATATCATTAAGCTCCTCATCTGATACATCAGGATTTATTAGCAACCTTGATAAGACTGATTTTCCAGTAAAACCATCCCCCAATGGTATTACTGATCCAGTAGCATAGTGTTTAAATTCATCTGCCATAGTATTCGACCACTAATATCTGATTCCAGACCTTTCAAAGATAACTGGTAATTTTAAGGTTAAAATTCTTTTCAAAGTAACAAACGTCAATTTGTGGTAATTATTAGATTAAACCATTCATAGTTATGGAGAAATCTTTAAAGTGACTTGATAGACAAGATTTGTAACAACAATCTGGAAGCATAGAAAATGTATGAACAATTTAGTGAAATAGGTCCTCATTTTGAGTTATCGGATACACACAAGATGGTAAAACAAAGTGTGAGAGAATTTGCTGAAGCAGAAATTGCTCCTAATGTAAAGGAGTGGGATCAAGCACATACTTTTCACAGACCCATATTAAAAAAGATGGCTGAACAAGGTCTTCTTGGTATTAGTATTCCCGTAAAATATGGCGGCGGAGGTCTTGATTATATTGCTTTGGCAATAGCTTGTGAAGAATTAGAAAGAATTGACACTTCATTTAGAGTGATTTTGTCAGTTCACAATGGATTAGTCACTTCAACAATATGGCAATGGGGTAATATGGAACAGAAGAAACAATATCTACCAATCTTAACCTCAGGGGAGAAGATGAGCACATATGGTTTAACTGAACCAGCTGCAGGAAGTGATCCCGCAGGATTAAAAGCTACTTGCCGTCTTGAAGGTGATGAGTGGATTCTTAATGGCGAAAAAATGTGGATAAGCTACACTGAATCCTCTGATATTTTCCTTGCTTTTGCTTATGAAATAGATGTTCGGCATAAAGGTATGAGAGCATTCATAGTTGAACGTGATTTTGGTGGAGTTACTTCTGGGAATCTTCATAATAAAATGGGTGTAAAAGCTGGTGAAACAGGATGGGTTAATTTCGAAAATACTCCTGTTCCAAAAGAAAACTTACTTGGCTTGCCTGATGAAGGATTCAAAGTTGCTATGGCTGCACTAGATTGGGGTCGATATACTGTTGCTGGTGGTGCAGTTGGTGGTGCAAAAGCATCACTGGAAGCAGCTGTAAAATATGCTAATGAACGTGAAACTTTCGGTAAGAAAATCGGTCATCACCAATTCATTCAAGGTATGATAGCTGAAAGTGTTTCCGACATTGAAGCTGCTGAACTATTAACATGGAAAGCTGGCTGGACAAAGAACTTAGGAAGAGTTAATACTAGAGAAACAGCTTTAGCCAAGTGGTATGCTACAAATGCAGCTGTAAGATGTGCTGATAGAGCAATCCAAATTCATGGAGCTTATGGTTTTTCAGATGATTATCCTGTTGCTCGATATTATAGGAATGTTCGCGGAGCAACAATCTATGAAGGAAGCAATGAAATCCAAAAAATAATACAAGCTAGATATGAACTTGGTTATTATGAGGACAAACCCCTTAGATGCATGCCACCTAAATACGACCCAGATGAGTGGGCAAAAGAAGAAACTGATAAATTTT
>MEHH01000015.1 GCA_001940755.1 Candidatus Heimdallarchaeota archaeon AB_125 | reverse complement strand
CATTGATCTTTTATCCCTGAAATTATTTCTTTAGCCTTTGATACTTGTAAATCTGAAGGAAATCCAATACTTGCAAGACACCCTAAAGGTTTAGTATTTTTAGCAACCAAATCACTTACTGACATAGTAACAGCCTTTTTCCCTATTTGGTTTGGTTTCATTCCTGGTAAAACATCTGTTTTATGAACTAACATATCAGCATTAATTACCAAAATTTCTCCAGAAGGGAGTGGAAATGTTGATGCATCTTCATTGAAGGGTAATACAGGAGCATCAACTAAATCAGTTAGTTGAGACAGAAATGTTTTTTCACCAATATCTTCCATTGTTAGATTTGATTTTTCACTCATTTTCTTCCCTATAAGAGATGATAAACAGATAATTTCAAAAGAATTTCTGATAGACATCAAAAATCCTCTCAATTAGGAGAGAAAATGGAAGAAAAGATGTAAAAGAACTTTTGTTATCCAATTACGCCTGCAAAATAGAAGAAGAATACAAATAATGCTATGGGAACTGCAATGGTTACAAAAGCATTAACCCAAGCCATTCTACCAATAACTCTCAATGATATTGAAGCATAAATTATCATTATAAGCCAGAGGATAATCATTAAGCCTTTAAAAATCCATAATGGTACACTTCCTCCTCCAAAATTGATGAAATAAATGTAATCCGCAAATTCAGAATATGTAACTGAACCGCCTAAACCACCTGAAGGCGCCATCAACGTAAAGAAAATACCGAGAAACTCTCCAGCTGCTATTGGGGCAAGAGAGTATCCTATAATTGATCTAAACTGTTTTGTAGTTGCTTCTGATCCTAACATAGCTCCAAACTTGGACATTAACCAGGTAGATATGAAAATGAACATCTTCAACATTATCCATATAACAAATGGCATGATGAAAAAAATAACCAAAAACAAAATTAATCCTGTAGATATAGATATTATCCATTCTCCTGATTTCATAGGATCGAGTCCAGGCCCAAATTCGAAAATTACAGAAAAAGTTACTCCTGATTTAATCATAACCATATAGTACCTTAAAGCGAGAAACACTGCGTATAGTAATAAGATAATATTACCTCCTTTCTTTTCTGTAGCAATAGCAATTTCCTCACTAGTTCTGAAAGGATGTCTAAAGAAATTATACATTCGTATGAAGACTTCTTTAAATGATGGTTTGAAAGAAAATTTCTTCAATTCATATTCAAGTAGACCAAAACCGCAAAATGGACAAACAGAGTATTCTAATGGAACAGTCTCAGAACAACTAGGACATTTTTGTGTACTCTCACTCATGTTGCTCAAATCTCTATATTGGCTTATATTTAATATCTGTTGTGGCTAGTTAATGAAAACCTTTGTGATAAATGTAAGGGGTAAAAGAAGTATAAAAAATCATCTTTTCTTTTTTCTATAATGACTGTATACTAATTTGAAAAGAGGGGTTAAAGGTAGTATCAACAAAATCATTGACAAGTCCATAGAAACTCTTTTCGTATAGCCTTCAATTTCTAAGTTCGTTGATATAATCTCAATTGATAAGTTATATGATCCAAATAACGTTACGGCTTTTAGTAAAACACCATTTGTTTTGTGATAGAATAAAGTAGTAAACTGACCGAAATAATCCTTAGTATCGAACTTCATCACATCATAGAATTTGGGATTTTCGTTAATCGAATGTTCATAATTACTAGCTTCCTCTGTGGTTGTATTTGTAGATTGAATTGTCGATTGGATATTTGACCAATCAGAAGCATTAGCACAAAATCCACCATTCCATGAACCAATTCCAATAGTTAATCCAAATGCGGCATCAACATTTCGAACATTAGTGAATGTTGTGTTAGTCATATCATTACCAAAAAACAGCGTTCCGTTAATACTTTCCTCAGTGACTGATGTTAAATTAAATATTATTTTATCACCAACAACTACAGACCAATTTCCAAAATAAGTGAGAGGTGGAAAAGCACCATAGAAAACGTTCTCAGTATCATTTGATTCTAAAACTTCATAGATTAACCAATCTCCTACTTCTAATTCAGTAGATACTGCTGCTGCAGAAAAACTGAAGTTAGTAATTAGAAAAAGAGTAATTAGGAAAACAGAAACAAAGAGTAATTTATCAGATTTCTTACTTATCATTTTAATCATTCGGATTTAGTTTATATTTTTTGATAGAACACAATTTGATATTATGGCGGACCAGGCAGGATTCGAACCTGCGACCCCCAGCTGTCTTCAGTATTATCTTCCGAAGGCTGGTGCCTTATCCGCTAGACTACTGGCCCATACTAATTTTCTTTTTCATTATACTTTTTATCTCTTCTGTTGAAAGCTTAACATGAAACTAAGTTAAAATAAATACATAAATTAGAAAGAATAGAGAAAGTTTCATCTAGGAATACCATTCTCAATCCAAGAATTCATGAGTCTCTCAAATTCCTTTTTCTTCTTGATAGATTGGGTCTGATAAGCATATATCTGTGACATTGCTAATCCACCTAATTCAACGTAAGCTTCATCCATATCACAAATAGCAGATATTCTAGCTTTCCAGTTTTCATCAGTGTCTGCTTGTTGGGCATATGACATAAATAATCGCAATATTTTTTCGATTTTTGAGGAAACGGCTGATTCATCTGTAACAGGTTTTGTACTTACATCTATTTTAGCAGGTTTAGATTCTCTTTTAGGTGCAGGTTTAGGTTCCGGTTTGGGTTCAGGTTCTGCTTTTGAAGGAGGTGTTGATTCTGCTTCAGGTGCAGGCATAGATGATGGTTTTTCTTCTTGTTCTGCGAAAATATTCTCCTTAATCATAGGTTTTGATGAACCACTAGATGCGGCAGGCTTAGATTCCTTTGCAGGAGAATAGCTTATCTTAGCTGGTTCTGCTCTTGCAGGTGCAGATTCTTTCTTTTCAGAAATTGGTGTAGCGAACTTAATTTGATCTGGTGATATTGTTTCTGCTTCTTTAGGAGCTGGCATAGAACCAGTAGATGTTGAAACAGGTATTGATTTTGATGGAGAAGTAAAAGCATCTTTTGGAACTGATAAAGTAATATGAGGAATTTGTCTTGAATTAATAATTGCATCTAATCCAATATCGATTGATTCAACAACTGTTTTCAAAGAAGGAGATTCAGCCCCAAATTTTAGTACTTTTTCCTTTAAGGTTTGACTTCCCGCTACCATTAAACTGAGTTTCTTCTTAAGATCTACATTTTCTTCGTGTAGTTTTTCTTCTCCTTTTTCAGCTTCAGTTTCAATAGATTCAATTGATCCCATAAGTGCATGCATCTGCAATTTTAGTTCTTCTCTTTCAGCATTAAACAAATCTTGTTGTAATCTGGTATCCTCTATTTCTTTATCCAAATCTACCTTTTCCTTCTGAAGATCTTCAACTAATTTAGATAATTGGTCTAACTCTGTTGTAAGTTCGCGAACTTTTTCATCTGATTGTGTTTGAGACATTTTTTCTTGGAGTTTCTCAAATAACTTAATTCTACGCATTGCTAATTGAGGAGAAATATTCTCTTTTTGCATGAAATTAAGAATATATTCTAAATCATGAGGTTGGATGCTGTACTTCTTAAGAAGCTCTTCTATGGAAACTGGATTTTCAGTCATAACCTTCAATAGATTATACTTAGAATTAACTTAATAAAGTTTAGTTGTTGACGGGAAAAGGAAACGTTTTTTTATCTGGATAGTCTTTTCTTTTCAAGGTGCTTTGATGGTAGATACTAGAGGATTAATGATTAACAGATTAATTGTTTTATTACAAATATTCATCTTTCCAGCATATTTCTTTATATGGATGAATGTCGAACCAATGAAAAGTGCATCACTTGCTGGATTCTTCTTTTGGTCTAGTACTAATCCATTGGAGGGAACAGCTGAATTAGTAATTTTGCGAATAATAGCTCCTCTAATATTTGCACTGCCATTCACATTAGCTTCCATTATTAGAGCTACTAGAATGGCAAATTCATATGAACTCATGTGGAGAGCTATGGGAAAAGTTAGAGTTGATACTAAAATCTTCTATATGGTCAATGCAATCTTTTGTTTATTCTTCCTGATTTTTCCATTTGCAGCTCCAATAATTGCAGTGTTTGGATCTTTCTTTGCGGTGAAGCTAATTCTACATGCCTTTGGTATAAAGAAAAATATACCTACAATTCTTGTTGTTATCCCTGGATTGTTTCTAGCTGCTATTCCATTAATGATAACTATCTCCTTTTTTGCTCAATATTCAACTGTTTTTGTTCCTATATGGCAAATTTGGACAGGATATTCCCCCATCTTTTATGGGATTGTTTTGTGTTTAGCATGCTCTATGGCAATAGGTAACTTCATTCTGTTTTTAAGAGAAGGAGCTTCTCAAGTCTCTTATACAAAACAAGTTTCAGAACGCATAGGATTGATAGTAAAAATCCTATTGTTTGCAGGAATTCTTATGCTCTTTATCTTTGTAGATAATAATGGTGCAGCTTTAGCTGATTGGAACTCATCAGGACTCGTGATGTTCATAATTAATATTATAGCCATAGTCTTAGGAGGATTTGAGACAATTGTAAGATGGCGCAAAAAGCATGCAAAGGAAAATGGTGGAGGTGGTGGTGCAGGAACATTAATGGTACCAATCTTCATTGGTGTAAACTTCTTTATTAGATATTTTGCACGCCCAGATATTGTTGTAACAATCATTGTGTCCATTTCAGCACTCATCTTCTTTGGACTTTTCATTGCCGCTTACAGATATGCTACTGATGAAACACTATTTGAGTAACAGAATCACTATGGTTTAACAAGGAATTGACAAACAATTCCTAACCAAAATTTTTATATGCCGACTTATGAAGACCTTATCAAATTCTCCCTAGCTTTGAGAGGATTCCAATGAGTGACAATCCAGAAATTACTAGAAAAATTGAAGAAAACACTGAGAAGCTAATAAAAGAGATTTTGGCAGATCAGAAAAAAGCAGTTGCTGAAATTAATAAAGAAACTGAAGGAAAGATCAAAGGAATTCAAGGAAAAATAGTAGAAGATGCAAAAACTAAAGCAGATTCTGAATTTCAAAGAGAAAAAGCAAAAAAAGAACTTGAACTTAAACTTCAAATTACAATATATAGAGATGATTTAGTTTCTGATTTGATTGATAAAGCAAAAGAAAAAATATCTGCTTTCATAGGATCCAAAGAGTATGAAAAAAGTCTCGAGAAATTGATTTTGGAAGCTACTCTAACTCTTAAACAATCAGAAATTTCTATATTTTGTAGAAAAGAAGACAAAGACATCGTCTCTAAACAGTTTTTTGATAATATTTCTAAACAAATCAAAGATAAGGATTTGAACGTGAAATTTAATGTCTCAAGTAATTTCATTCAATCAATGGGTGGAGTGAGAGTAGAAACAGTTGATGGAAGAATCAGCATTGACAATACTTATGAGAAGAGAATTGAAAGGTCTTTAGATAAGCTAAAAAGAGAGTTATCATTATTACTCACACAAGAAGGTTGAATTTTATGAATAAAAAAATCTGGGTAAAGACTGGCTTTTTTCTATTATTAGCTATGTTTATGTTAAATCCCCATTCAAACGTTTCTAGAGCACAATCGGATCAGTATATTGGTGCTTTAAATGGACGTATAACCGATACAAATATTGTTAGAAATACTAGAGTTACTATTCAAGCAACACTTGTTAATTTTGGTGACTTAGAAATGGATGTTATATCCTTTAATGCTGAATTTATTCATACAGGTGGAAATGACAGATTCAATACAACCTACACTATAACTTATGATGTTCATCATAGAACACTTGAACCAGGAGCCAGTTTAACAGGTACTCTTAGAGAGGAAATCACAAGCCCAGAAGCAAGTTATAATGTTACTATATATTTCAAAGCTCTTGATGTTTATCACCCACATGATACTTTTGGACCTTCTGCTATTGATTATATAGCTGCAGAAAACATTACAGTATCTGTTATTGATTTCGGTGGCCCTTCAAACATAATCATTGGTGTTGGACTAGCTTTTGCTGCTATTGTAGGAATTGTAGTAATTGTAATTATCTATGGTTGGTTAAAGGAAAAACTTGCCAAGAGAAAATATTAGTTGATTTAAAACCTAAGTTAAACTCAACAACCAGCTTTGAGGAAGGTAAACCAACCCTTCTTTAATCATTTGGGATATGATTTTTTCCAACTTGCTTAACCCAATATCAAACAAATCACATCGCTTAATCAAATCATCTAATGTTCCTGATAGATTGGTTTTCAATAGGTGTAAGACTGTTTCAGTTAATGATGCAGAAGGAACATCTGGCAACTCTATTTGTTTTTGTGCATGTTCTTCAATCAGATTTGAGATTAAATCAATATGAGAATCTGCTATCATAAAGAATTTTTCTGCTAAATTTTCATCTAGAGTTTTAGCTTCCAGAAAATCATCACAATTAGATGAAGATTTTTCACACACTATTGCTTCACCTGAGATATAGGTTACTATGTTTCCACAGCTTCTGCAAAATCTGTGTTTATACTTATCTGGAATTTCATTGATAGCTTCGCAATTATAGCATCGAAAAAGAATTCTCATTACTCTACTTCCCTGAATGCTTTTCTAGCGAATATAAGATAACCTGTATGTCCTATCATTCTAGTGTTTGGTCTAATAGCATGTGGTTTAAGCTGAATATCTCTCTTAATTAGTTCGTGAGCTTTGATATCATCAAAACTGAACTCTAGTAACTTTGTCAAAACTCTCTCAATCTGATTATACGTTGGTATAAAGATAGTTATTATTCCTCCATATTTTAGAGATTCATAAGCATGTGGAATCACTATTTCAGGGTCTCCCAAGTCAAGAACTATAGCATCAACATTCTTCTCTTCAAAACCAGTTGAAACATCTTTTAGTTTCATTGATACAATAGATTCAACCCCAATACGAGAAAGGTTTTTCTTTGCTGTATTGATTGCATCTTCTCTATTCTCATAGGTATATACATGCCCTTCTGAACCAACATATGTTGCGAGGATTGATGTTAAAGCCCCACTTCCAGTACCTGCTTCAATTACCCGGATACCTGGCTTTATTCCCCCGTTCATTAGAATCGAACCCGCATCTTTTGTATAAATTATCTGAGAACTATGTGAAATCTGTTTAAGAAAATCACTAGGAATTGGATCGTATATAGTCAAGTAGACTGATTTGTTTGTTTTTACTTTAGTTCCAAATGGTTTTCCAATTATCTGGTCAAAATCAAAAAAACCTTTGTGACAGTGAAACTGTTGTCCGCTAATTACTTTAGCTAACCACCTTTTTCTTTCATCTAAAACAATCAGTACGTCAGAACCATCTGAAATTAAATCGTTTTCAGCAAATGCAGTCATGAAATTCAGTCGAAAGAAGGAAATAAAGAATAAAAATGTATTTTTCTAGTAGTAAAGAGATTAAAGTTTCTTGCCATACATGTTATGTGTGCTTCTTCCAATAAAATTTATTGCTTGTTTCCTCGATAGAATACGTCTTACCAAAAAGGTTGCAAATTTATTCATAAGACCTGGAGCAAAACTTGGTCGTTTTCCGAGTTTAGCAATAGACTCTTTTGCAACTTTCATAGGTACCATAGCTTTAGGAACAAAAATACCAAGACTATCTGGTTCTGTAGCAATATAATTTGGAGTACTCGTATTCCCTGCTGTACATACTAACACATCAATATTGTGTTTTCGTAATTCGTACCATAATCCTTCGGCTAGGACAATATTGTAAGCTTTTGATGCTGCATAATGAACAGTTAATGGAGTACCCTGAAATCCTGCCATTGAACTAACAAGGATAATCCCGCCTTTTTCCCTTTTCTTCATTAACTTCCCAAAATAATCAACTAAAATTGCAGGTCCTCTGCAATTAATGTTGATAACCTTTTGATGTTCTTCTATATTAGAATCTAGAAATCGACCAATAGGTACAATTGCAGCATTATATACTAGAGTACTGATTTCAATATCTTTAGTTTGGTCTTCAATAATTTTGATTGTAGAAGACTCTGCTAAATCTGCACTAATAATTCGAACTTCTATTCCATATGTTTTTTCTATTTCAACTGACAATTTTTCAAGTAATGTTTTTCTCCTTGCAACCAGAACAAGATTGATTCCTTTCATTGCAAGCACTCTTGCAAAAGCCTCTCCGATTCCTTGAGATCCTCCAGCAATCAGTGCCCAAGGACCGTATTTTTGTTTGAATTTCTCCTTTTTCATGTTCAAAACTACTACTCATCAAGGTACATTAAAAAGATTAAGTGGTGAAATTTTACAATGTTGTATTGGAATATTTCTAATAGTGTGGAAAAAATTTGATTAGAAAAAGGAGAAAAATGAAAGAGAAAGATCAAAGAAAGTTTTTCTCTTTTAATATATCTACTAGTTTTGGAAAACCAATTTCCTCAAGTTCATATTTCACTCTTACTATCGGTTTATTGACTTTAATCAATCTGGTAATATCTATTGGAGTTGCAGAAACTATCACTTCACAATCTGTGTTATTAATTGTATCTTCCATATCCTTAAGCTGTTGATCGAAGTAACCCATAGCAGGTAGAAGTGTTCCAATTTCAGGGTATTGTTCAAAGGTTTCTTTCATGCTACCTACTAGATAAGGTCGAGGATCAACTAGCTCCTTTGCTCCAAACCTTCTAGCTGCAACAACACCAGCTCCATATTTCATTTCACCATGAGTTAAGGTTGGTCCATCTTCAATTACCAAAACTCTTTTCCCTTTGACTAACTCAGGATTATCTACAAAAATTGGAGATGCAGCTTCAATTATGATTGCATTTGGGTTAGCTTTTCTGATATTCTCCTCAAGTTCCATCACATTCTTGTAATCGGTTGTGGTTATTTTGTTAACAAGAACAACATCAGCTAGGTTAAGAGTTGTTTCCCCTGGATGATATGTAGTTTCATGCCCCACTCTATGAGGATCAGCTACTACTATTTGTAAATCAGGTTGATAGAATGAAAAATCATTGTTACCTCCATCCCAAAGAATTACGTCTGCTTCTTTTTCAGCTTCTCTCAATATAGCTTCATAATCTACACCAGAGTAAATAACTAAACCTTTGTCAATATAGGGTTCGTATTCTTCTCTTTCTTCAATAGTAGTTTCATGTTTATCTAAATCAGAATATTCAGCGAATCTTTGAACAGCTTGTTTGGCTAAGTCTCCATACGGCATAGGATGACGTATTGCTACAATTTTCTTCCCAGCATCTTGCAATAATTGTACTATTTTGCGTGAAGTTTGAGATTTACCACTTCCAGTTCTCACTGCACAGACACTGATCAAAGGTTTAGTGCTTTTTATCATTGTGCCTTTAGTACCCAAAAGAGTAAAAGCAGCTCCACATGCATTCACAAGTGATGCTTTGTGCATGACATATTCATGTGTAACATCAGAATATGCGAAGACCACTTCATCTACATCATATTTCTTGATAACTTCAATAAGTTCAGTTTCATCATAAATGGGTATTCCATTAGGATATAAATCACCAGAGAGTTCAGCAGGATACTTACGATCTACAATATCTGGAATTTGAGTAGCTGTAAAAGCTACAACTTCGTAAGATTCGTTAGTTCGATAATATGTGTTAAAATTATGAAAATCCCTTCCTGCTGCTCCCATAATCAATATTTTTCTTCGTTTTGTGCTCATTGTTAGCCCTCAACGTCTTATATTCCGAACTACTGAACAAGTATTAAAAAATTTGTGATTTGCCAGCAATGTAGAAAGGAGAAGAAAAAGTGAATATTCTTTAATTAGGATTGTTCTTTTGCTATTTTCTTATTAATCCGCCATTGCATTAAGAAAATTACTCCTATAGAGATAAAGAGTCCAAGAAAGGTTGCTACAATGAGTGAAATGTTTCTTATCTTTACAGAAGCATTTGCGGTTGCATAAAAAGCAATCACCATACCACCTATACTAAAAATAAATGGAGCAGTAAACCCTAACGCTAGCATCCTTTTTGAAACCACATGAGATTCCTTTTCACTCATTCTATCATCAAGTGGAGCAATTAACATTAAAATCTTATTAAATGAATACTTCAGGTTAAGTATCATTTAAGTAAGAGAGATGATTGCACACTATTGTTATCACATGTGAAGCTAGATAGTTCTTATCTCCCAAACTAATGGGAATATAGTTGACAGCAGACATTTGTCTTTCCTGTTCTTCAGTTAAATCATGCTGACTTCCTAAAACAAAACATAAAGAATGATTTGTTTGTAAAAATTCCTTTTGTTCATCAATGAACAATCCTTCAGGAGTAAGGTAAAATATTGCAGAATCTATTGCAAGATCATTTAATAGCTGCTCAAAGCTTTTATCATTATATTCAGCATTGTATTCTTTTGGAGATGATAGAATATCAAGTAGTATGTGCGTTGAATCAATTTCATTTTGAATAGAATCAATTTTGTCTGAAATTGGGATGATCAAAACCTTTTGCTCTTCCAGATGAGACATGTAAATTAGTAAATTAATATCTCTATCCATTCTTCTATTCCACCTAACCAAGTTTAACAAACATCGTGAAAAAACATCCAATCTCTCCATTCCTCCTACAACAGATTTTATAGTTTTATAAGTTGAACTTCTGATAGTTGAAGAAAGGATTAAAAAAGATAGAGACATAGTTTATTTCCACCAGAGAAGGAAAAGATATGAAGAAGAAGATAAAGAATTACTTACCTCTTCTATCCTCTTTAGCTCTTATATTTGTTCTACCTCTGTGTATTGAGCAAGAAATACAATAGTAAGCGATTTTTTTCTGACGAGGGATAATAGTACCTTCATCTCTGAGTTCCTTAGCTAAACGATAATCAACTGCACTTGAATATACACTGAATTTTTTAGCTTTATCAGATGGAACTAATTTTCCACATGAATGACATTGCACACCTGTGGCTCTTCCTCGCTTTCCTCCTGATCTTCCTCCTGATTTTCTCTTTTTAGGCATGTTAAATATTCACCTTCATTATAATGTACCTAAATCAGAAACGAAGTTTGAATTTTTAAATATGTTGAAAAATGAGCAAGAAATGATTATGAATCAATTTCTTTTGAAAATAACTTCTCATAAGTTTGTTTAAGATATAGTTCTGCTTCTTTCATTACTTCCTCTCCAAATTTAGTGATGATATAGTATTTTCTGTCTATTCTTTCATCGCTATTTCTCATATCAGTTTTTTCGACCAAACCTTCTCTTTCAAGAAGATAGAGAATTGTATAATTGGTAACTGTAGCGGGGCTAAAACCAAACTTTTCTTGAATCTCTTGTTTCAGCTGGTAGGCATATTTTGGACCTTCTTTTAACAATTTCAAAACCCATATCCAAAGTAAATCAATTGTTAGATTCTTCACTAAACGTAGATATGCTTTGGACTCTTTTGAATCTACAATTGAATTTTCAGAACTCATCCTTTAATGACATTACTAACTTGTTTAAAAAACTTCAGTAGAAATGATAAGGGATTATTTTAGTGGAACATACAATGAAGATATTGTTGCGCCTATACCAGGGGCACCATGACGAACTACTTTAGTACTTGGTGAAAACTCTCCTAGAAGATGCCCAATCATTTGTGGTTGAATTTCAATTTCTAAAAATTCACGTCCATTATAAATGGCTACAGTAGCACCTACCATTTCAGGAAGAATAGGCATATCTCTCACATGAGTTCTTACAACCATTCTTTCCCCTCTATCACTAGATTCTATTGCTTGTCTAATGTCCTCTAATAATTTCTTTCTTCTTGGTGTCCAGAATTCTTGTCGAGATAGACTCCTTCTTCTTCTTGAAGGCAGTAAATCTAATATCTCATCCATGGACATTTGTTTTAATTCTTCTAATGTAAATCCTCTATATCTAAATTTGCGAGAAGACACCTTGTTCAACCGAGCTAATTGCCTTGAGAGTTATTTTAAACCTTTTGATTTTTGTCCATATTCTTTGGAGGTTTCAGTAATCGTTTTATCTACAGAATATAGGTTGTAATTAACCAACCAATTAAGACGAGTAAAAGAGAAAGAAAGATTGGTATTGGTAATCCAGGAAATTTACCATATCTGAAAAGCATATTTTCAGTTATTTTTATCCCAACCAATATTCCTATTATTGACACAAATCCAAGAATAGGATTTAACTCTTTTGTAATAAAAGTTACTAGAGATGAATAGAAGATGAAGTCCCCTATACCAACTGCAACCGACTGTTTCATTTCAGCTTGACTTTCGCTAGAAATGGAAAAATTGGTTCTTTTGAAAATCTGGTTAATAGGACCTCTAAATACAGAATATATATCAAATAAGGAAATCAAAACTATAAGGGTTATAAATGTAACAAAGGAAAAAACCATTCCAAAGATTGTCCCCATAGCAACTCCAAGTATGAAAATGATTGTATTTTTTGTGTTGATGCCTCCTTTTCCTACAATGAAAGACAATATTGCTAAGCATCCAATGATTCCCCCAATTACAGCTGTAATAATCTCAACCCAAAAAACGTTTTCAAGAAATGTAACTTCAAGAAGATAGCCATGAACCCAGAACATACAAACTGAAGATAAGAAGAACGATAATGCAAAAAATGATTTCAAAATTATGATTAAATGTTTTTTCAAGGCAAAAACAATCAGAAACCCACTTCCAACAGCTATGGAGACCATAATTATACCTTCTAAAAGTTGAAAAGAATACTCACCTTCACCTGAAGGAAATAGAACAAGAAGTGTATCTAAATTCGAGTAGAGAATACCAACTATATAACTAATAAGAACAACTGGAAGAATAGCAGATGTAATTGATTTTTCTGTTTGGTAGGTAATTAATAAAAAACGATTTTTGGTTTCACTCATGTCTTTTTCACTTTACCGATTTTTTAGTTGATTACCCAGTGTATTGTAGCTTGATTTTACTATTCACATCTAAATAATAATTGCTGATTCCGTAAGGAGAATACTGCCATTCATCTGTTTGAAGGTTATAATGATAAAATGCCCAATAGTTAGGAAGCTCTTCGCTATACCCGTTTACTCCTTTTACATAAGATCCAAAAGAATAGTTTGTTAAGTCTAAATCTGCAACTAAAGAAAACGCAGAAAGAGCTGAGGAACCTTGTTGTACTGTGACATTATATTCCTCAGAATTGTTTATAGGTTTCAACGATCCATAGTTAATTATTGTCAAAACAACAATCTCACCATCGTTTTCACCAGGTTTTACATTTCTAAGGTAAAAGGTGAGAGCTACTGATAGAGTTGTTAGAATGATTATAGCGACTAGTAGAAAAGTTATTTTCGATTTTTTCACGTTGAATCACCTTCTGATGAAGAAATAATTTCCTTATCATGAAATGAAGGCATCATTAACTGTTTAATTCCTCTTGCTTTGAAAGCTGAATATATCCAGTTTAGCATTGTTTTTACAAAGCTAAACAATACAAAGTTACTAACTACATGAGCTATAGTAAAAACAATACCACTCGCAAGAAGTATCAATAGATAAGATAAAACAAAATTACTTCTAATAATAGAAATTTGAAACCCAATTGCTGATAAAACACTGTTTCTAATAACAGCAACTTGATACCCAATTGTTGTTAAAAGATCACTTCTAACTACCAAAATTTGAAATCCAATGGTTGTTAAGATATCATAAACGATAGCAAAAAAGCTTCCCAAAACCCCCAGTTCCCAAAATGAAAGTTTTAGAAGTATTTTTCTTAGCGAACCTGTTATTAAGGCTAAACTAACATAGCTTATTAATTTAAAAAAAATCAAATAGCCAGATGGACCAATTATTGCCATTATTATAAACTCATAAACAACAGGTACAGAAATCGCAACCATTAAACCATAATAAACTCCAAATAAAAGAGAAACAAGAAAAATTGTAACTGAAATGAATTCCATGTTTGGAACAAAAACAACAATGGTTGATAGAACTATACCTAAACTAGCTAGAGAGGCAGAAATAGACATCTTAAGAATCATTTTTGTCCTGTATTGAGGATTTTTAAGATGTTCCACTAATCGATTTATCATTCAACTACACCCTATTTTAAGTGTTTAATTCGATATTTTTTTACAAGCTAATCTTATTAAAATTTCAGAGTATTAGTGCTTTTCCTTCCAAATAATATCAGTAAATTAGAAAAATTATCGATGGAGACTAACTCAACATTTTTCAATATATTTTATGCAGTATTCTCATGGAAAATAGTTCCTCTTCAGATAATACTAAGCTGTTCAAAGTAATCAGTGTGGATGTTTTGTCAGCAAGTCCAGACATTTTTACAGATGAAGGGGGCAAAAATATGAGCGAATATATGGATATTCCACTGTTGAACTTCGAACTCGAAAATGGTGAAAACTTCTTGATGGCCAATATCCCGGTTTCAATAGCTCTTAACATCTCAAGGATTATTGGTGGAATCGAAGGAAATGATTCTCGGTTAACACTAGCAGAGCTTATTCCTGAGATTTGTGTAGTTGAAAAAATAATAATTGATTCTATAATCCCTTATTCAAACGCTTATCAAGCAACTGTAGAAATCAGATTGGAGGGATTTTCAGACGTTCAACATTATCAGATGATTCCAAGTCATGCTACATTATTGGCACTTTTAGCTAACGCAGATATCTTTGTATCTGATAATATCATCAGAACAACAGACAATTTAGAAGATATGGGGTAGATATCAATTTACGAAATTTATAAAATTGATAAACTATTTAAGTGGATAAGAAATTCTATTTTCATCAGTAAAATCCAATAAAAAAGTGATTCAATGACAGAAGAAATTAAGGAAGAACAAATTGAAGAGGAAATAGCAGAAAGTAGTTCAGAAATTGATGATGAAGAGTACGAAGGCAGAGATTGGAAAAGGATTCTTATTGGTGTTTTTTTTGTATTGATAGTAATTGTTCTCTGGTATGTTATTGAATATGCGGCTAGATAAATGAAATACCGAGAAAAGAAAAATCATTTAAGTGTTTAGTGTTTCACTATTTTAGTCCCATGGCCATAAGTCAGATAGAAGTTAGTAATTTAATTAAGACATATTCTTCTCGAGCTGAAGAGTTGACAGTGTTACGTAGTATTAGCTTTAAGATAGCTAGAGGGGAAGTAGTTTGTTTTCTTGGAACTTCAGGTTCAGGGAAAACAACAACTCTAAATCTATTAGCAGGTATTGATAAACCAACAGCTGGGAAAATATATTATGGTGGCAAAGATATTCATGAATGGTCTACTGACCAATTGTTTGAATATAGATTAAAAGAGATTGGTTTTATATTTCAAGAATTTTACCTTCTTGAGCATCTAAGTGCTTTAGAGAACGTAATGGTCCCCATAATTCTAGACGGGGAATCAGAAGAAGTTGCTCAGGATCTTGCTCTTGAGTTATTAAATCAAGTAGGGTTAGGGGGAAGAGCTCTAAATTTACCCCAGGAACTAAGTTCTGGAGAAAAACAAAGAGTCTGTGTTGCAAGAGCTATAGTGAATAACCCATCAGTCCTAATTGCTGATGAACCAACTGGTACTCTAGACAGTAAAACAGGGGGAGAAATAATGTCACTTTTGCTGCGACTTGCAAAGAAAAACAAAATGGCGATGATTTATACAACACATGATCCGTACTTTACTAAATTGGCTTCAAAGATTATTGTTCTTCAAAAAGGAAAAATAATCGAACACAGTCCTGACGATTTTGAAGATATTGGATATGACAAATCAAGATTTGAATTCTTATTCAAGGGTGAAAAAGATGAATGAACTAGACAAAAACTATGTAGGTGAAGAAAAAGAACAATCCTTCCTGGAAAAGATTTTTTCTGGATTTCTATATAATATACGATTGATATTGAAGAATATTAGAAACAGAAAAAAGAGTATGTTGATTATAACAATAGGATTGGTTTTCTCCTTATCTGTTTTATTTACTTCATCAATTTGGACTGAAACATCTCAGTTAATTATTGCTGATGATTACATAGAAACATTGGATTATGAGATGTATGTATCAACTTATCTCACAAACGCTATGGATGCAGTTTATGCATATACTGTTGACGATTATATTGTTCGACAAGTAGATTGGTATTTACCAACTGTTGCTTTATTTAATTTTGAAGATAAAGGTCCGTATTATAGATGGTATCCTGAAGATAACCAGGAAAACATGAGTAATCCAGTATCGTTAACTTCCGCACATCTAGTTTCCTCTAGAGCAATTGACAGAATTAAATTAAATTTAGAAGTTGAAGGTAATGCTAGCTTAAACTCAGGTGAAATAATGATGAGTTATGTACAAGCTAAGCAATTAGAAGTGGTTTACAATAAGACAATTTCTCCAGGAGATAATGTTACTGTAGCTATATCTCGAAGAATCCCCAACACAGATATTGGGGAACACCAAATGAGATTTTATGATATTAATGAAACGATTTTTGCGAATTATACAATTTCAGGTATTTACAAATATATAGGTTATAACACTGTTATTGCTAAGCTCCTTGGAGGACTTGGTAACACTGGAGGTATGCTGTTAGACTCCATTTTCTTCCCACTGGAAGACTTAACAGGCATTGATCGATTTATAATTGATTCAAATGGTCTTTTACCAAGATTACTAGTTAAGGTTGATGCGCAACAATTAAGATCTGGAGGAATCGGTCAAATGCCGGACAATCTCCATGCTCTTAGTGAAAGAATACAAATCAGATTCTTTCATGCTTATTGCTATATTCTTTCGCAAGAGATACAAACGATGGCTAATGAATATGCAAGGACATTTAGCTCGACTACGTTATTTACGCCTGCAATAGTTTCAACGATTTTTCTCACTATTCTAGCATCACAGATGACTGTAAAGAAAAGAAAAGAGGAAATAGCTTTTCTTAGATTAAGGGGAGCAGTTAGCGGTCAAATAATTGCAATATTTTTTGGTGAGTTCTTGTTAGTTAGCACGTTTTCACTAATTTTGAGTATTGGTACGGGAATCTTAATGGCAGCACTTATTCCTTCATTTGGACATGATGGATTCTTTAGCAAAACGCTCTTTACTCGGTACTTCGAATATCTACAAATATCTCCTTATGACATAGAAATCTATTCGGTATTAGTTTTAGGAATATACCTTGGAATAACACTTCTCAATGTTATTTCATTTGTTCGAAAAGATATTCATGAATCCTTAATTATTACTGTAAGAGGACAACGTCTATTGGGAATAGGGGTAAAAGTTGGTGCTTTTGCATTAACCTTAGCAGGTTTCATCTTTCTAGTAGTAGATTATTCAAGAATAGTTAGAGCTAGCTATAGTTTTGGATTCAACACACTAGCAGCTAGTACAAATGCTCTTTTAGCTTTCATTGCAGTAATTTTCTTCATTAGCTACTTTGTTTCAACAGGAATAAATCATCTTCTTAAAACGATGAAGAAAGTTCATAATTATATCTTCAAACAAAATTCTTTCTTGATTCATAAAAACATCAAACGACAAACTAAGAGTCTGAAAGATTTGACATTCTTCCTGTTACTAATTATTTGTTTGTTAACTACATTTGTAAGTATTCGTTCAACAACGATGCAAAATAATGTTCTCGAAGATGCTTATAGAAGGGGTTCAGATATCAGAATAGATTCTTTTATTCCTGTAAACATTACAGAATATGAAGAGAAGCTCGGAGCAATTGAAGGTGTAGATAAAATAGTTGGTTTTCAATCAATTAACGCAATTGTTGGATCTCAACACGTAGATGTTTATGGTGTTGACCCACTAAAGTTCTTGGAAATCGGAAGATGGACGGATAATAGCTTTGCAGGAACGACTCCTGAAACAGCTTTAACAACACTTGCAGAAGGAGATTCAAATATAGTATTAAGCAATTATATTGTTGAGAGACTTGAGTTTGCAGTTGGTGAAAATATGTCTGTGACAGATTTCAGAGGAGGGCCTTTTACTCTGCAATTTAATGTCTCATCTATGATAAAATCAGCTCCTGGATTGGGAATAGCACATGGTTATGACCCTAAAATGAGCAGAGAAAATTTTGAATGGGTACTACTCAAAGAAGATGTTTTCCTCAACCAAATAGGTATACATAATGGAACATTATTCCTTGCTACAGCTGAAGAAGGAGCAGACTTAGAAGTTATAAAAGAAGAAATAGAGGAACTCTTTCCATTAATGAAAGTAAATCCGGAAAAAATAAATCCTGATTATATTGGGTATTTCATCATCAAATATATACCACATATATCGATTACATTGTTAATTGGGGCAGTAATACTAAATATAATTGGAGTTATATATGTTCTAATATCAACTGATTTCATATTAGGACAAAGACGACAAGAATACGCAGTAATATTAGCATTAGGAGGAAATCAAGGTAAGATTCGGAGAATGTTGGTAGGAGAAATAGCAGTTTTCTTAGTATCTACACTATTGGTCGGTATTCCTCTAGGAATCTTAAGTTCATTAGTAGCTTTAACTTTCTTGAAACCACTCCTAATACCTCATGAAGTAGTAACTATGACTATGCATATTGATTTTGGTCTTCTAGCTATCATGGTAGTATCATTGTGTGTTGCAGCCATACTTGGTGTAATACCCATAATTAGGAAACAAATGAAATATGAAATAGTCCAAGAATTACGAGCAATCGTTTAGGATTTGTTAAAGTACTTTAAGCGAGGAGTAATTCTCCTCTTGCTTTCTCAAGAACTTGTAATACCATGAACTCTTCAGAATCTTTCCAAGATTGTTCTATAAATGAATAATTGTCCGGATTAAATTCTTTTGTAACGGTTGTGTGAGGGTCCAACATCATAATTTGAAGATCAGGGAACAAGGACCACAAGATGTTGAATAGTTCTAGTTTATCTTTAGGTGGCAACAAAATCTTCCACAAAAATCCTTTGTCTGTTTCACGAAAATCTGATTCAAAAGGTAGAATTAATTCTCGGAGGAGATATATTATTTTGGACATTGCTCTTTGACTGCAAATTGCTTTGAAAACAAGTTCATCTTCAAGCCCAAAAAATGATCTATCAAACTCCACTAGATAATTACGTATAACATTTTTACTTAGGAATTTCTTCCTTCTTGATAGGGTGTATTGAGGAACATTTAGCTGTTTAGATATATTTGCATATTTTTGAGTTGGATCATTTACTAGCTCTTTAAGTATTTGAAAATCAAGATATTTGAGTTGGTTGAGAACATTCTTTGGTTTTTCTCTGGAAATTTTTTGATAGTAATCAAATTTCGGTACATAGTCTACTACATCTATATTTTTCTTCCATAAATCCCATTTGAAGAACCATTTACTGTTAGATCTATTCCAGTATGTAAGATCTATTCTAGTTTTGATTCCTTGACCAATAGTAGAGGAATGAACTATTTCTTCTACTAAGTCACTATCAACTAGATAGTTAAGAAAGATGTTGAAATTATTTAAAGACCCTATGGGGATATGCACCTTTAGGAATACACCTGTAATTCCACCATAACACCTCTGCCTAACTACTAAATAGGGGTGATAATCAAGAATTTTCTCTACAATCAAGTACTTGTCTATAGAATTGATTTTTAGAAGATAAATATGACTCTCTAAACCTACTGATTCGGGATGGTATTCAGCATGAAAACTACTAATTATATTCTGCTCCAGAAGTGTATCCATACGCTTTTTCACTGTTGGAGAAGACTTTTTGATTTTCTCTGCAAGTTTACTATATGGTATAATTGGATCTTTCAATATGTGCTGAAGTAAAAGATATTCCTCTTCTCTAAGACTCAATGTGTTCAATAGAACCTAGAAAATAGAGTTAAAAAATATTTGTTTCAAAAAAAGAAAGAATGAGCGGTTATTTTTTCTTTCTTCTAAAAATTATACCGCTAGAAATAATTGAAAGCACCGCAATTGGAACCAACCACGGAAAGTCTGTTTCTGTAGGGGTCGGTGTTGTGGGTGGCGGTGTCTTCATGACACGGACTCTTGTGCGGGGAATGACTGATCTGCGGCAGACGACCATCAAGAGGACAGCATGCTTCGAAGGTGCGCGGCTAGAAGGGCCGAGTCGGTTCCGAGGCTGTGAAGCTCATTCCGTGTTGTTGGGGCGGGGTAAGCCCCGATTGCTTGGTCGAGGGCGCTGCGGGATCGCGAAACCTGGAAACTGCAGA
>MEHH01000014.1 GCA_001940755.1 Candidatus Heimdallarchaeota archaeon AB_125 | reverse complement strand
GATATATCTAATGCTGCATTATCACAGTTTTCTTTGGGAGCAACTCGGAATGATATCCTAACTATTATGGATGAAGGATTAAGTCAAGTAGAATCTTATTTTGACGATCATAATCTACCAGCCATCATAACGTATGATGATGTAAATTTGGTTATAGCGAACACAACTACAGCTGTCAATCCAGTTTACATTCATTTTCAAGTAGAGGTTTCAGTACATATCAATAGCTTAGATCTATTTTACGAAGGTGTTATTCTTTTTGATACTACATATTACATGCAAACCTCAACTATTGTTGGAAACTTGAACTATGTTTATCTATACAAAGAAGTAAATGGAATTACAACAGAGATAAATAATGGAATTGTAACAATCTCACCTGTTACAAGTGTTACAAATATGGGTGATGGTAGATATAGTGCAGATTTAGTTGGAGGACAGACTATAACCGCAGAATTACCTCATAACATTTGGCTAACACTGGAACTATAACCGAATAAAGTAATTTTATTTCTAGTCTACGTTTATTTGTTGACCTTCGTCTTCCTTCGCGTGTTTTTTCCTTTTGATAGTAACTTCTAAAACTCCATTTTTGTATTTAGCTTTAGCCGTTGAGATATCAACTGGGACAGGGAGACTGACAGCTTTCTCATATTTTCTTGAATCTGAATGAGCTTTAATTTTTAGAGTTTCTGCAGTGCCAGTTAAGTCTATGTCTCCTTTATTTATTCCAGGAACTTCTGCAATAACTCTTACTATCTCTTTCTCTTTGAAAACATCAATTAATGGTTCTCTTGTTTCAGAGGTTTCAATGTCACCATATGCTTTTGGTTTAAGATTTCCAAATTGATTGAAGTTGGGATTTCCATCCTCATCCACTCCTAATTTGAAACCATAAACATACGGATTGTTTAGTATATCTTCTAACATGCTTGGATCTAAACCATCCTCAAAATTATCCATAAGCTTCTTCATCATTTCATCAATCATTTTCCCAAATGATGAACCTTTAAGGAAAGGTAGAAACTTCTCCATTATTTTATTCATGTCAATATCTTCACTTCCGAAGAAATCAAAAGGATTAGAATAATCATCAGGAGTTTTCTTTTTCTTTTTCTTATCATCATCTTCGGGATTCATAATAACTCACAGTTAGCTGTTAATAAAAATTGTATACCTTTCTATATAAATCCAATTATTTGAGAAAAATAAAATAAAAAAAAGACCACTAATTTATTTATGCTTTTAGGCCTTTTCTTGCTTTTTCAAGAGTTCTATCAGGATCAGAATTATATTCTTGAATTACCGATGCTACATCTTCGAAGTAACGAATTCTTTTCTTAACCATCCACCTGAGGATTGTTTTTCTCTGTTCAAGTTCATCGAAAATTTCTTGTTCAGCTAATCCAGTATTATCCATGATTTTTTCTAGAACATAGCTTCTTCCAAAGTAAATGAAAGTATCATCCTTTGGATTCCATTGATAGAGTTTGTTTGTTAGAATTTCTTCAGTAACTGGATCTAACCCTATCAATTCGGTAACTGATTGAGTACGACGTGCGAATTTGGATTGTAATCTTACTTTTCTAATAACATGAATCAAATCTAATGATTTCATCATTGATCTTGGGATATTCATTGGTTTGCTTTCTAATCTATGAATTATACCTTCCACAGAATCACCATGAATAGTACCTAAACCCCTATGACCTGTACTCATAGCTTGAAACATCGCGTAGGCTTCGTCTCCTCTGATTTCACCCACAATAATATAATCTGGTCTTTGTCTCATTGCTGCACGAACTAATTCAAACATCGAGATTTGTCCTCTTCTATACCCTGATTCGGTTGTTTCACCAAAACCTGATCTAACAACACTTGGAATCCAGTTTTCATGTGCTAGATTCAACTCAGCAGTATCCTCAATAGTGACTACTTTCAAATCAGGTTTAATCATCATAGATATTGTATTCAACAATGTGGTTTTTCCTGCAGCTGTTCCTCCAGCAATCAACGTACTGATATTGTGTTCCATAGTAAACCAATAATACGCTGCAATGTCCAAATCGATTGTGTTGTAGAGTATTAAATCTGTGATTGTGAATGGATCTGCTTTGAATTTTCTTGCAGTAAAAGTGGAACCACGTTGAGTAACTTCTTTTCCATAAGTTAATTGTATTCTACTCCCATCAGGAAGAGAAGCATCCAAGAGTGGATTTGCTATGCTTATATGTCTGTTTGCTCTCTGAGCTAGTTTTATAATAAAACTATCCAAACCCTCGTCTGTATCAAATGAGATATTTGTTGCTATAGATTCATATTTTCTATGCCAAACATAAATAGGGATACCAGTTCCATCACAAGAGATATCTTCAATATTAGGATCAAGCATAAATGGCTGAATCTTACCATATCCGATTAAATCTCGTGTTAAGTAATACATAATTTTCTCAAATTGAGACTCATTTAGCGCAATACGATAACGTTTAATGATATCAACTATTTTCTTCTTTAGAAATTCTTCTGCCTTTTCTGTTGATTTCAATACAGTGAAATCTACATCTAATTCATCTACCATTATAGAGAATATCTTATTGTAAATAGCTGTTTCTTTAGAATCTAGCGGAATTTCCACTACCATGTACTGAGTCCTTTTGGTAGTAGGGTCAGTTTGAATTAAGACATAAGAGAAAGGAGGGCTTACTGGATATGTCTCTTCAAGAATTGGAACTGCCGCTGTATCAACAAAGGCTTCACCAGTATCTTCTTGCATGAATTAATAATATCTACTACACTTTTTAAAGATTGTTTTCTTATTAGCTCAATAATATAAAGAATTTTGTAAAAATTAATCGATCAAAGTTATTGTGACATCCACTCCATCATACTCATAAACAATGGTAGGTGCTGGTTCTAGACTAGAAATTGTTCCAGAAATAGATATTGTTCCTGGGTCGATAAACAGTGATACTGTTACAAAAACATCCTCATTTTCTGCAGCAGTTGCTTTTAGAGAGTATGAACTCACTGTTGATGTAACTTCAATTTCATAAGGTTCTCCATGAATTTCCTCTGGTAACGAAATCGGTCGCTGCATCGTAATCGTTAGAGCCCCTAAATATATCTGATTTTGACCTTCATTTATTAGGTTATGAATCGTTTCCGCTATATTTTGGAGTATATTTTCCATATTCGTCTCTATAGCTGTTTCTTCCATAGTGTTGTTGATGGCCATCATTGTGACTGATATTCCTGCTATAGCAAGGGATCCAACTAGAAGAATGGATAGGTACATAATATATTCGCTTGGCATGAAACTCTCCTAACTTAATGATACATTTATTATTATATTAATCTGGTTAGCAATAATTTTGTGGACTGTATAATCCAGATTTGCTGGAAAATAGATCGGATATTCATATAAACGATATCTATATTGGTTTATTAGTGTGATTTCACCTTGCATATCGTTGGAATAAGTAATTTCCCCTAAATATTTTTTTTCTGTTCCTGCATAAGTTAAACGCATATCGATATATTTCTGTGTGTCAAAGAAGAATACTGGTAACTCCTCTTGAACAAATTTCACGTTGATTATATCCATGTAGTAGATTTCTTCAATTCCTGCAGCATAATACTCTGTCATTATCGAATATCTATAGTATAATGCCAGTTCCATATATGCTGGTTCATATCTAGTTCTTGAAGCGTTTAAGACTGCAATATCATTATAGATTGTACTGCTGCCATTTAGAAATAGATAATCTTGATTTTGGGGACCAATAACATATCTATGCTCTCCTTCATCGAAATCTTCTACGGCTGTACTACGATGAGTAATCCTTGTAACATTATCTTGTACAACTAAATTCGTTTGTATTCCCAAAATATCTTGTAGAATAAAAGCAAAAGTCCAGTCTTCAACTACTTGCAGATTACCTTGTTCTTGAACAAATAGGAAATCTGAGCTTTTTGGAGGAAGACTTTGGATCATATCCTGAATTGTTGCATCCAGCGCAATGAAATACAGATTAATGCTATTATTGTAGCTCTTATCTTTAAATTGAGTTATGCTAGGCATCATATAAACGAGTGAAATCCCGATTGCAGCAGTTATTAACACAAACATTAGTACTACTGAAATAACAGGAGATAGAGCTCTTCGATTCATTCTGAATTTCATTGTATGGAATTAATATAACATGCATAAATTAAAGTTTATCGGAATTCTCCATCACAATTTATTACTTGATTCGTGTAAGGCGGGATTTTTTGTCTATTCGTTTATAATAAATTTAAAACCATTCAATTTTCCGTAATTTTCTCGTATTATTTTTGTCGGATATCTCGGGCTTTTAAAGAGGAAACTAGTTATATAAAATGAATGTAGTAAAGGCTTAAATATGATTTTGAATCTTCTATTGTAATTACTTGAATCACCTGATTTCTAAAATCAGTTAAACAAGTAGAAAACTCGTCGGGGTTTATAAATTAAAGTAAAAATATTATATTGAAAAGGGGTTATTGTGACTACTATAGAACTATCGAAAAATGCGCTTACTGTACTTGAAAAAAGATATCTACTAAGAGATGAGAACAACAAGGTTATAGAAACTCCAGAAGATATGTTTGACAGAGTAGCAAGTTTTATTGCTACAACAGATGAAGAAAAAGAAGAATTTTTAGAATTAATGACTTCCCTTAGGTTTTTACCAAATTCACCAACTTTGATGAATGCAGGTACTGCATTAGGTAACTTAAGTGCATGTTTTGTCCTGCCGATAGAAGATGATATGACATCAATTTTTGAAGCTGTAAAGTATGCGGCTCTAATTCAACAGTCAGGTGGAGGGACTGGCTTCAGTTTTACTAAGCTAAGACCAAAGAATGATGTTGTAAAAACAACTGGAGGTGTTGCATCAGGTCCAATTTCTTTTATAGAAGTTTTTAACTCAACTACAAATACGATTCGCCAAGGAGGGCGTCGTCGGGGGGCTAACATGGGGATTTTACGAGTAGATCACCCAGATATTATGGAATTTATAACTTGTAAAGAAGATCAAACACGATTTACCAATTTCAAGTTCTCTGTTGCATTAACAGAATCTTTCATGAAATCCGTTGAGAAAAATGAAGACTTCGATTTAATAAATCCACGAAATAATAAAGCCGTTGGAAAGATGAATGCTAAAGAAGTATTCAATAAAATAGTAGAAATGGCGTGGAAGAATGGAGAACCTGGGATTGTATTTATTGATAGAATTAACCAAGATAATCCAACTCCAGAATTAGGAGAAATAGAAAGCACTAATCCCTGTGGAGAATTACCTATGCTAGCTTGGGAATCTTGTAATCTAGGTTCAATCAACTTATTACAGCATATATCCAAAAGGAAAATTGATTGGGATTTGCTAGAAAAATCAGTTAGAGCAGCAGTTCGATTTCTTGATAATGTTATTGAGAAAAACAACTACATATTACCTAAAATCGAAGAAATGACGAAAGCTAATAGGAAAATTGGTTTGGGTATAATGGGTTTTGCTGACATGCTTATAAAACTTCGAATTCGATATGATTCTGAAGAAGGGTTACTGGCTGCTAGTAAGGTAATGGACTTTGTTCAGAAAACAGCAAGAGATGAATCTAGTAATCTAGGTAAAGAACGAGGAAATTTTCCAAATTTCAACAAAAGCATCTACAGAGAGAAAATTGAGCATCTAAGAAATGCAACTGTAACATCCATCGCACCAACTGGAACGATTTCATTAATTGCAGGTTGTTCTAGTGGAATCGAACCATATTATGCTCTAGCTTATACACGAAACGTTCTAGATGGGAAGAAACTCTTAGAAGTAAATCCAATTTTTGAACAAGAGTTAAAGAATCTTAAACTACATACAGAAGATCTGTTAGAGAAAGTGTCTTCTTCAAATACCATTCAAGGTTTGGATGATATTCCTGAAGAATTAAGAGAGATTTATGTTACTTCTCACGATATAAACCCTGAGTGGCATATAAAAATGCAAGCAGCATTTCAGAAATATAACGATAATGCTACTTCAAAAACAATTAATTTCGCTTCAACTGCAACAAAAGAGGATATTGCTATTGCATACATGTTTGCATATACGCAAGGATGTAAAGGAATTACAGTCTACCGTGATGGATCTAGGAAGTATCAAGTTTTAACTACAAAAAAAGCAGAACCAGCAGATCCTAAAACCTTGACAATAATCTCAGAAAAAGTAGAACCTCGTCCAAGACCTGAAGTAACTGAAGGTAAAACTCACAAGATTCGATCTGGTTGTGGTAATCTCTATGTTACTGTTAATAGAGACGAAACTGGTGTCTGTGAAGTCTTTGTTCAAGTTGGGAAGAGTGGGGGTTGTATAGCAAGTCAGAGTGAGGCTGTGGGAAGACTAATTTCTCTAGCATTGAGATCTGGAATAAAACTTGAATCAATAGCTGATCATTTAGCTGGAATACGATGTCCAAGTCCAAACTTCTATCAAGGACAAACAGTTCTATCTTGTCCAGATGGAATTGCACATGTTCTAGAGAAATATCTAGATGGAGAAACAATTTTCCGAGCAAATGGAACAATAGCATGTCCTGATTGTGGAAGTATGCTAGAGTTTGCTGAGGGCTGTTTTACTTGTAGGAGTTGTGGATATAGTAAATGTGATTGAAATCACTTTTTCTTTTACTTTTGAAGCATAAGGTTTTTTTGTAATGAAGTTTGTATTGATTTGATGATTATCTGGTATGATGCCGTAACTTCCAAAGAACCATTGTTATTCAATGCAATTGCAAAGGAATTAGAAGCAGCAGGTCACGAAGCAATTTTTACATGTAGAAATTATGATTATGTAGCAAGTTTGTTCTTTCTTCTAGATTTAGATGTAGAGATCTTTGGAAAACATGGTGGAGGGTCTCTATTTGGCAAACTAATGGCTGGGAACGAGAGAATAACCCATCTTGCGAATTATATAAACGGCTTAGACAAAAAACCAGATTACCATATATCTTTCGCTAGCCCTGAATCAACAAGAGTTGCGTTTGGTTTAGGAATTCCTTCAATAACAATCAATGATTCACCTCATGCAAAAGCAGTAGGAAAATTAACTATTCATATATCAAAATATCTTGTTTATAGTTCATGTATACCTGATGATAAATGGTTCTCGTTAGGAGCAACAAGAGATCAGCTCGAACCATATGAAGGTATTGATGAAGTTGCTTGGTTACAGGATTTCGAACCCCAGAAAGAAGTTCTGAATATATTGGGTTTACATATTGACGATAGTTTCATTGTAGGACGACCTGAAGAAAGTAGTGCAGCTTATATGCTTGATAGAAACATGGCTGGACATACTCACTTGGATCAAATTTTGGAGAAAATCTTTGAAACATATGATGGGAGAGCTGTTATTTTTCCAAGATATGAGAGTCAAGAAAAAGTACTCAAAAAGAAATTCAAGAACAGAATAATAGTCCCACCAAGAGCTGTTGATACCTTATCATTATACTATTATTCTGAATTATGTATAACTGGTGGAGCAACTATGGCTAGAGAAGCAGCTGCTCTAGGAACTCCTTCAATCTCATATTATCCAAAACCTCTAGATGTTCTTGAGTATATATCAGATATTGGAATTCCTCTTCATAATGAATATACAATCGAGTCAGCAATTCAAAAATCGTTAGAATTGATCGATGAAGTTGAACAAAAACATGCAATGAGAGATAAAACAAAACAAATTTTATCAGAACTTGAATCTCCTACTACAAAGATTTCAACACTGATTTAAGAAAGTGTTTCAGTGCTCTACAAAAAGACTTAATTTTACTCTATTTTTACTCGTCTTGGTTATTAATGATTTTTCAATCAGATAAAATGGCGAAAATAAAACCAAGTGGTATTCGTGAGCTTTTTGCAAGAGCACAAGGCATTCCAGATACTATTTCTTTAGGAATAGGGGCACCAGATATTACTACTCCTGAAATTCTAAAAAGAGAAATGAGATATGCTGTAGATTTCGATTATAATAATTATGATCAATCTCCTGGAAATCCTAAACTCAGAGCAATGATAGCTCGAAAATACAAAGATGAGTATGGAGTAGATTATAGTTCAGATGGAGTTTTAGTTACCTGCGGAGGTGTTCAATTAGTGTACGTAGCTCTGCAAACCTATCTTAAAAAAGGAGAAGAAGTACTCATCCAAGATCCATCATTCCTTACATATCCTCATCAAGTTCAATTAGCAGGAGGAAAAACTGTTTGGATGCCATCTACTAATGATTTTAAAATTGATGTAGAGAAAATGAAGGAATTAGTTAATGAGAAGACCAAGATGATGATTCTGAATTTTCCAAGCAATCCAACAGGATCTATAATGGAGAAACATGAACTTAAAGCCATTGTAGATATAGCAGTTGATCACAATCTTATGATAATTAGTGATGAAGTTTATGAGTACTATACATTCGATGAAAAAGAACATGTTCATATTGGCGCAATTGATGGGGCTTATGAAAGAACATTGACAGCTAATTCTTTTTCAAAAACCTATGCAATTCCAGGATGGAGAATAGGTTTTGGGGTAGCTCCAACAGAAATCATGAAACCTATGATTGGATATCACACTTATGTAATTGCAAATGCAATGACACCAGCACAGGTTGCTATTGCAAATTATATGGATACAGACGCCGCTAAAGAATTTCAAAAATTCATCAAAAACGAGTTTCAACAGAGAAGAGATGCAATAGTTGAAGGTTTAAACTCAATAGAAGGTATAAAGTGTCATAAGTCTTCAGGATCATTTTACTGTTATCCTGATATATCCGAAACTCAATATCCTACTGGAAAAGAATTTTCTGAAAAAGCATTTGAAGAAGCTAGAGTTGTAATAGTTCCAGGAACAGAATTTGGTCCTAGTCAAACAACTAACATAAGAGCAAGTTTTGGATCAGTAAGTATTGCAAAGATAGAAGACGTTATACATAGACTAACGAAATTAGTTGAGAATTAGGAAAGAAAATGAAATAACTTAAAAATGATTAATACAAATCAATGGTGAGAACAGATGGCAGAGGAAAAACCAAAACTCAATATTCATTGCAAATTCTGTGCGAAAGAAACAAATCAAGATTTCATAGGGGAAGATAGAACTAAAGGGTTCATTTTAACATTTTATTGTCCTGATTGTGGAAGCTATCAGATTTTTGATTTCTTTGGAAGCCAGTTTGAACAACCAACTGATTTAGAGTAAAAGATCATCAATTTTTTCATATTTTTCATTAATAAATTATTTTACAAAACATCTTATTTTCACGATATTCTAATACCTTGTTCAGAAGTTCGAAAAAACTCTAACATTAGGTTTTTAAATAGAATTTGTCTATATAATAATAGAACCAAGAGGGGTTCAAATATGAAAAAACAAATATTTTTAGGAATAAGTTTATTAGTAATATTACTGCCTTTTGTTACTCCTTCTTCACCGATTGCATTAACAGAAGGTTTTCAAGACAGTCCACCCTCTTCCTATGAAATTGATGCTGTAACAAGTGGTCAAAAACTCTTTTACAACATCTCAGAATTTCAGTATGGAGATGGCATTTGGGATCTTCTTGATGACCTTCTTGCTCAAGTCGGAGGTCCAGCCTTTGATAAAGGAATAATTGGATCACTGGAAGGTAGCGAAATTGTTACGTATCTCTCCTATGTGGATAACATCAACATGTATCAATGGGATGATATTGGAGGAGGATATGTAAATGAGACTCTAACTGAAGCAATGGAAATATTTTCATTCTTACAGTTAAATGATGACTTAGGAGTGCATATAAATGCTTCACAGTTCTCATTCCCAGATGACTTTGTAAAAGACGATATCACAGATTACCAAGATTATTGGCCATGGGGTGACTTTAGAGATCCAGTCTATCCAGAATTCTGGAATGGCTTCAACGCATCATTTGGAACAACTTTCTATCAAGGATTTGATGACCACAATATTTCAATGACATACAACAATTATTATCCTTATCCTAATGAAAATGATTATTGGGAAGGTGATATCTATTGGTTTGGATGGGATTACGGACTTGCTCTGGGATATGATATCGGTCATGATGCTTCTTACCAAAGTGGAGGAAGCCCAGCATGGTATGATGCTAATCTTGCTTTAGATGGATACTACAGTGGATTCTTAGATGGCAAAGCTGCTGGTTTTACCGCTGGAGAAGCTGACTTTCTAGCTGATAAAATACCAGATAAAAGATTTACTGGAGCTTTACCAGCAGTATCAGGTGTATATGATCATGCATACAACTGGGATTATCATAGATCCTACGAAATGTGGTACCATGAAGGTTTTATGTACCAAGGTGCTCTAGTATACTTCAATACTGAACTCTATCGTGATCTATATGATGATGAATGGGATACTTATTGGAGTGGATATGTAAACGGTTTTAGAGACGAATTTTGGAACGGAAGAAATGATGGAACAATAGATTCTCTTGGACTATATCCTGGACCCAATTATTGGCCTCCAGATATTTACTGGGATTTACATGAAGACTATGATTATGGTTATGCAGATGGAATGATAGCTGGATACGACTTTGGTTACGATGATGGATATTATTCGTACAATATTGGAGAACAATATATGTGGGGTTTAGAACATTACAAACATCACGCATATTTTGATGGTTTTGCTAATGGAACAATTGATAAATTAGCTTCCAATCCTTCAAATAACGCTCCACTTAATCTACCATACTCACCATCCACAGTAGACCCATATGAACAAGGTGCAAACTTCATCTATGATAATATGTATCGAACTGGATATGACAATGGTTATCTATATGCTACATTAGTTTCAAGTCCTGATCCATTAAATTGGCTCTGGAGTAACGGTCCATTCTATCATATGACCTTACCAGACTTTGAGTTTGTACTCGGAGCAGGTTCAATTACCCCTACACCATTGATGGATTTCACTATGATTTCTGACTTGAATATGCTCTTTCCAATGGATCAAGGATGGGAATTCGATTTTGGAACCCATGATTATTGGCCATTTGATAGTCGCATAATCCCAATGCAAACATTCTACGCTGGAACAACTAATTGGGTTCAATTAGATGCATTCGAACAAGAACGAAATGATACTGATAATAGAATGGGACTCAATACAACATACGATGTTGGCAACAGTTACTTCGAGATAGATATGGTCATGAATTTCACTGAACCAGGAATCTATCAACATGCTATTTGGGGTTATAACACTTCTACAGGAATGTTACTCAATGTTACAACAGACATTGATTTCTATGAAATGACTGATGTCTGGGCTAACCTAACACTCGAATACAACCCAGCAAAAACTGTTGATGTCACACCAACTATGCCTACACCAACTTCATGGAGTTACTTGGTAAACAACTTTGTATTCTACTTTGATTTACCACCAGCGTCTGATCCAGACTTTGTAGATGGTATAACTGAGTTCAAAACAAATGGTTTATCCTCAATTGGAAATCCTGTATTAGGAGTTGATATGGATCCATTCCTAGGTTTATGGGCTCAAGCAGATTTAACATTGTATAATCCAGGAAACGTCTCAGAACCACCACAATTATTTGATGATTACAGGTGGCCTATGTTCTCACCACAAGGACCATTGTGGAATGCGAATGACTGGGAATTTTATGATGGACTTTGGACAACTGTAAGCTCAGTAGTTGGTATTACACCATATATAGAATCTGCTCTAAACGCTTTAGCATTACAAAATACTAATGTTGATTTAACAAGCATTATTCTTGATATAGGAGTAGACAAATACTACTATGCTGCATCAGATATCAATTACTATTATCTAACATTTGATGTAGATTTAGACTTTGGTTGGTCAATGCTTAACGGAGAGTACATTTGGGAAACAATAACACAAGATGGATGGGTTAGAGGATCACTCTGGGTAGGTATAGATGCCACAACTGGTGTAGTTCTCGGAACTGGAGGAAAAGCCAGTTTTGAATTTGAAGTCACTCAAGTACCAAACTATGGTATGAATGGTGGAATCATGAACGCTTACATCGAAATGTCAATTGGTACAACGCTCAAGACAGTACCTGATCTCTACACATTACTTGGTGGATTACCAGCAGTCAATGAATTCGGAATCGTTTCAATCCTAAGCATAATTGGATTAGCCGCAGTTGCTAGTGCAGTAATATTTACAAAAAAGAGATAAACTAATCTCACTTTCTTTTTCTTTTTCTTTTTTTTCTTCATTCTGTTATTGTAAAAAGAGATTAGATGAAGGGATTTTTGACTATCCCTAATCTAATTAGAGTTTTAAGTACCTTAAACCCAAATCTAATTTTGAAATCAAGTTTCTTAGCTGCTACACTTAGCTCTTTAACTCTTAAGTATGGCACTTCATTGTTCAATCCCTTTGTTCTTTCTTTTGAAATTAGATCTATATTCATAAGTAAATCAGGAATTGTACTTGAGACTGAAATATCTTGAACTGGATATTTTATCTCCCCATCTTTTACATACCAACCGGATCCAGTAACTGCAAATCTTCCACTGCTAAAGTCAGACATATGAATTCCCATAAAACTCTTCATCATGAATCCTTCTTTGGTTTCAGCTAACATTTCATTTAATGAAGAATCACCTGGTTCTATTATTGCAGCATACCCTCCTATAGATGGTGGTGCCTTAACTGGATTTCCTCCCATGAAACCTCCTCTTTGAGATTTTCCGTTGCTTTCCATATTTAACTTTCCAGCATAGTAACTGTCTAAGTAATAGGTTTTAAGAATACCATTTTCAATTAATTTAGTTCTTTCTGTTGGAGTTCCTTCAGCATCATAGACAGCTGATGTGATCATATCTGGATGGAGAGGATCATCTATAAGAGTAAAATTATCTGGAGCAATTTGCTCTCCAATTTTGTCAGCGTAAACAGTCTCCCCTCTAGATGCTTTATCTCCTCGTAGAAGCTGCTCTAAAATCATAAACAATCCACCGAATAGTCCATAAGAACCTTCAGGAGTAATAATGACTGGATATTCACCAGCAAGAGACATTGTTTGAGGCTTAGCAGACTTTAAAGTCTTCTCAATAGCTGTTTTGCTGACTTGATTTGGTTTGATTTGTCCCCAAGTTCTACTACCTTCAAAATGGAAATCATAATTTGGAAAACCATGTGTAGATAGAAATCCTACTCCTAAACCATATCCAGCATCTCTATCATGAATATCAATACCCTGTGAAGTTTTGAGGAATGAATCTCCAATACCTATAAAACCCATAGCCATTAAGAAATAGAGATCTTTTGGTAATTCATCTTGTAGCATTTCTTCGAAACTTTCAGCAGCTTGATCTGACTCTAGTTTGAAAAACTCTTCATCCAAGTCAAGCTTGTTTTTGTTTTTCTTAGGTTTTGGAAAAGGTTTCAAATCTGGATCTTCTTTCATTGTTTTAGCACATTGGATGGCCATTTTTACAGTCATTTCAATATCCTTGTTTTCAAAAGAAGATGTATAAGCAAAGCCTTGTGCTTTATTTGCAATAACTCTAAATGCAATTCCATGTTGAATACCAATGTTGTGTTTAGGTTTATCTTTCTCAATTTCTAAATTGTATGCTTTTTGATTTAATCCATAAGCTTCACAGTGATCAGCTCCAGATTTTTTTGCATATTGTAATCCATAATCTAAGGCTTGTTGAATTTTCATATTTAAATTATATTCTGCCATTTTTTTCACCTAACCTACTACAATATTCTTTACAGCTAACCAACCAGCTGTTATTCCAACAGGAGCCGATTGACCATCTTTTCCACAGAAACCTATACTATCAAGGGGATCTCCCATTTCAGGAGATACACCTACAATCTTAAGTAATGTTTCTAGAGTATTTCCAGCTAAAGTTGTGGGTCTATATCTCTCCCCTATTTCTCCGTTCTTAATCTCATACAATTCAGCCACACCAAAATTAAAAGTTCCCTTAATTGGATCGACTTGACCTCCACCACCTTGCATAAGAAGAAAACCATTTTTTGTTTGTTCGATTAGTTCTTCATGCTTCATAGAGTCATTTGCTGGAGAGATATATGTATTAGTCATCCTAACGATTTGTGGAACAGTATATGCTTCAGCTCTTGAATTACCAGTAGGTTTAAGATCAAAGTGTTTTGCTGAGCTTCTGTCAGTCAAATATGTTTTCAAAATTCCATCTTTCATGATATAATTCTTCTTTCCAGGAACACCCTCATCATCATATTTGATGTATCCAAACGAATTGATTCCTTCAGTTTCTTTCAACGAGCCATCATCAATTAAATTGACGCAAGAAGCCCCTACTCTTTTACCTAGTTTTCCTCTAAGAACTCCTGCAGTTTGAACAAAATCTCCTTCTGCTGAATGACCTGCAGCTTCATGAGAGAAGAGATGATTTATCGTACCATCTAAAACAACAGGATATCTACCACTTTTTACCTTTGGTGATTTCAATCCTTCTAGAGCTCTTTCTTTTGATTTTTCTCCTACTTGTTGAGGACTTCTTATATCTAGTAACTCCACTCCTCCTAAGTGTCCAATTCTACATCTTCCCTCTATTGTTTCTGTTCCTTCTCTTGCAACAGATACAGCAAACAGCATTACATAAGGAACTTCATAAACAATTCTTGTTCCTTCTGTAGTAGCTAAAATCATTTTTCTTAAGACTTCACGAAAAGAGGATGTTCTTGATTTTATTCTATCATCTTCTTGCGCTTTGTCTGTTTCAAAAGTAAATTTAATTTTCTCATCAAAACCAGTATCATCTAGTTTTCTCTTTTGTTCTCCAATAAAACTATCTTCTACTGGTTTAACTTCGGCTAAAGAGATATCTCTTTTCTTTTGTTTTAGGTTAAGCTTATTTGCTTTTAGAGCCATGTCAATTACGTCTTCATATCTCTCTAAAGGACCATATGCAAAACCCCATGCTCCATCATTTAATATTCTAATACCTATACCGGATTCTATTCCAGTGGTACTAGCTTCTACCTTACCATTCACTGTTCGAATTTGTGTCATAAGTGAATTTTCTGCTCTTATGTCTCCATAAGGAATATGTAAATCATGAAGCTTCTTTAATGCTTTATCAACAATATCTTGAGACATTTTAATCAATTTGATAAACCATAAAGTGATTATAAATATATTCAAATGAAGTCGAGTACTTAGCATGAAATAAACTTAAAATGATTGACACTTTTCTATTAAGTATGGACTTGAATCTTGAAGGTAAGCATATTTTAGTAACAGGTGGAACAGGAGGTATAGGAAGCGCTATAGTAGATCAATTGATAGAAGAAAAAGCAAGAATAACAATACATTACCATTCCAATGTTTTAAAAGCTGATGAGATTCAGCAGAAATATGATTCAAAACATATATTTTTAGCACAAGCTGATTTAAGAAAAGAAGAAGATATAGATAATCTATTTCTTTTAGCTAATGAACAATTTGGTAGAATTGATGGCTTAGTTGCAAATTCGGGTATCTGGAACTCAGATTCTACTCTTACTTCTGAATTAAGTTTAGATCAATGGAATAATATCTTGAATGTTAATTTAACCGGAGTTTTTCTCTGTGTAAGATCATATTTTAGAAATCTGATTAAATATCCTGGAAAATTCGCTTCAGTTGTTCTAATTGGTTCAACAGCAGGTTACTTTGGTGAAGCAGGACATGCAGATTATTCAGCTACAAAAGCTGCATTAATGTATGGACTAACAAAAACCTGGAAGAATGAGATAATTAACTATGCAGAATTAGGAAGAGTAAATTCAATTGGTCCGGGATGGGTTCTAACTGAAATGGCAATGAAATCATTGGAAGATAAAGAACACATTAAGAAGATCCTTCAGACAATTCCAATGCAAAAAATAGCTAAAGCTTCAGATGTAGCAAGCATGGTTTTATTTCTTCTATCTAACAAAGTTTCTGGTCATTTAAACGGAGAAACAATATTGTTAAGCGGAGGAATGGAAGGAAGAGTTCTTTTTGATAAGACAGCTATTAATTTGGGTATATTCGAAAAACTTGCAGAAGAAGATTGAAACATATATCAATCGTAATGCTTTTCTTTGTATAGTTTCTAAACCTCTTGATGTCTGAATCTATTAGTTTTGTAGATGTTGAGTCTAACTATTCTCAAGTTCTAGAGAAAATTGATAGAAGTTCTAGAATTTCAGGAAGAGAGGAATCAGATATCAAGCTTGTAGGTGTTACTAAGAGAATACCTTTAGAAAGAATTAAACCAGCTCTGGATGCAGGTTTAAGCATAATAGGCGAAATTACAGGAACTGGATTAAAGAAAAAACTACCAAGTATAAGAAAATATTCTTCATCAGCCGAAGTTCATATAATCAGCTATATGCAATCAAATAAGGTGAAATTTTCAGTTGAAAGATGTGATTTGATTCAGAGTGTGCGACGAGAGAAAATACTCTCTATGATAAACAATTATTCTCAGAAGTTAGACATCATCTATCCTATACTCCTTCAAGTAGATTTCAGTTCTGTTATCAAGAAAAAAGGATTAAATCATCAGGAAACAATCAAATTTCTTGAAATTGTAGAAAACTATTCCAGTATTGAAGTTCAAGGAATTATGACAATAGCTCCATTTGAATATGCAAAAGAGCTATCTTCACTTACAAAATTTTTTGAGAAAACCAATTCAATATTTAGAGAAGAAATTCAACCAAAAATTACTAGTGATTTTCCAGTTCTCTCAATGGGAATGTCGAGTAACTATGAACTTGCAATTGAAAAAGGTTCCAATATGATAAGGGTAGGAACAGCCATATTTGGACCTAGACAGAAATATTTAGTTTGAATAGTTTAGCAGTATTTAAAAGTGAGTACTAGCAAAGTAGAACTGGATACTCGAATAAGGTGAACATTTTGGCTTTATGGCGATTAATTAAAAATTCTGTTCGTTTCGCATTCCGTGCTAAACGCAGATGGATAACTTTTGTTATAATTTTTGCATTTCTTTCTGCTTTCATAACTCTCTTTGTTGGTGCCTTTAACCAATATTCAACAGAACAATTACTAAATCAGAAAGGTTTCTATGTGAAAGCTACAGATGAAGGGACAGTTACAGAAGCACAAGGACTCAATCTCAAAACTGAAATTGAAGCATTAACACAAGTGGAAAAAGTTGCTCTTTTCAGATATTTTGACCTTGGTGATTATATCAGAGTGTATGGTGTTGACCCTGCATCAAAGTGGATGTTTGGTGATGCGAAACCGTCTTTTCTCATAAACGGGAAATATGCAGATAAGCAAGGAGAAGTAATTGTATCGAAAAATGCAACAATAAGAGCGGATGTAGGTACCATTATTGGGAATGTTAGCTCTACTCTTCAGAAAGGAGATTTATTGGTTTTTGAAAATTCTACAAAACTTGAATTAGATGTTGTAGGAGAGATTGATGATCTTATTTTTGCACAAGATAAACTGAAAATTTTTGTAACTAATCCAGACTTTGATTTGCTCTACTCTGATTTTGGTAATGGAGTAACAAAATATTGTCAAAGTTTAGCTCTACTAGTTTTTGGAAAATTATACAGTCCATTTGACAAAGAAATTTACAATAATATGATTGCCCTTGATACTCCTGGAGAACCATTATACCTTCTTGTTAAGAATCCAACATACGGGGACTGGGCTGATCCTATAACCGCTGGACCTGATGTTGCAAGAAAAGACAGAGCTACAAGAATGCTATACTTCATTTTCGGTGTAGTTGGTGGAGTTCTACTGACAATCTTATACAATTTCCTGATTGTATGGTTTCGAAGAAGAGAAGTTGCAGTTCTTCGAGCAATGGGCTATGAAAAGGGTGAGATACGTATCAATCTCTTAGGAGAAAGCTTCACGATTAGTTTAGTTGGGTATATAATTGGCATACTATCAATAATAATTTATTACGCAGCTAGAGGAATGACTTTTACAAATCAACTCTTAGCTTGGCAAACACTTCTAGTTTCATTCAGTATTGTAGTTTTACTTACAATACCCGGTTTATTATTATCCAGTTTATCTTTTGTAAGAGTATCCCCAGTAATATTATTCAAGGCTAGGTGAAAAGATGACAGACGCAATATTAAAATTGGATAAAGTAACCAAAATCTACAAACAGGGAAGATCTGAAGTAGTTAGGGCTTTAGATAAAGTAAGCCTTGAAATTAATCAAGGTGAAATACTAATGGTTGTTGGACCAAGTGGAAGTGGCAAAACAACCTTGCTCAATTGTCTTTCTGGTCTAGATAAACCAACAAGTGGGAAGATATTTTTTAACACAGCAAGAGCTGGTGAAGGATTCAAATATATGGCAGAAAAGACTTCTGATGGAGAGTCTTCTAGAAGGTCACCATCAAATATGGTTGATTTAACAGCTTGGGATCAAAAACAGCTTACACAATATCGTCGTCATAATGTTGGCTTTGTTTTTCAAGCTTGGGAATTAATACCAACTTTGAAAGCTATAGAAAATGTTGAATCAAGTTTATACCCTTCTAGAATTCCTGGTCCTGAGGTAAGAGAAAAAGCTAAGAGATTGCTTAGAAAAGTAGGTTTAATGGATAAAGAGTATTCTTATCCTGACCAGTTAAGTGGAGGAGAACAGCAAAGAGTTGCAATTTGTAGAGCTTTGATAAAAGAACCTCGAATTGTTTTTGCTGATGAACCAACAGGTAACCTTGATAGTGAAACTGGAGGTCAGATAATGAGACAAATGAAGTTAATATCTAGAGAAGGAGCTGCAGTAATTATTGCAACACATAACAGTGAATTAAGAAAGTTTTCAGATAGAATGGTTAAAATTCACGATGGAGAAATAACATATTAGGAGGAAAGAAATTGGTAAATGAGATTTTCATGGATTTGATTTCTTCAGAATTTTCTGGAGATGAAGCTGACAAAGTAGAATATTCTTCTCTTGTTGGATATGCATTGGATAGTATTAAGCGTAAAGAAACTCTTGAAGCAATCTACAAGTGTTATGTGCCATTTTATGCTTTGAAAGTAAATGAAGGAAATTATATTGTTGTAAATGCTCTTCAAACTGATAAAAGCAAATTATCAATAAGCAAAGTACCTACAGTTTCTGATATCAAACCCGTTCTAAATGAAGATTATTCTTCGTTAGAAGCATTATACAAAGCGATCGAATCAGCTTTAATCTCAAAGAGTGTTCATGTAGTAGAAATGAGTGGAGCTTTGGTGAAGAAATCTGTTGATGGAATGGCTAAAATGATTATTCACCACAATTCTTCAAGAGATTCAAAATTCAAGAAGCTGACTCCTTTAGTTAACAAGGAAGATGTGAAGAGAGATATCATTATAATTAGTAAATTCGCAATTACAGATCATGAGCTTGAAACAGAACTTAATTTGCTCTTTGATGAAATAGAGAAATTCCTAGGAGAAAAAATCGGAGAAAAGAAGAGAAACAAAAGTCAAACTGAAGAAGAATATAGTAGGAAGATTGATGAAACTAAGAGAGATGGTGAGGGAAGAATCAAAGAGATTGAGGAAGAGGAGATAACAGAAAAAAGGAAGATTGATGCAGAAGCAGAGAAAGAGAGGAAAGAACAAATTGATTCCGTTAGAGACAGTAAAAGATGGAATCAGATGAAAAAAGATATCTCTGCATTAGAAGAAACATATTCTCGTTTACTCTCGAGTACTGATCAACTAAGCTCTGGAGATCAATTCGATGCTATTCTAACAAGAATAAGAGCGGTTCAAGATGAAACTCAAGCTTTTGGAACAGGTTTGAATACAGCTGTTTCTGAAATTGAATTCAGGCAAAATGAATATGAAGATATCCGACATCAAGCTGATGTCGATAAGCGAAATATCTCTGATAGAATGAATACTATGAAAGAAGATATTAGAAGACAAAATGTTGAGTTAGAACTTGAAAGAAATCAACAAGTACAAATGAGAGAAGAGGATATTCAACTAGCTCAGGATATAAATACAAGATTTCATGCAAATAGAGCAAATTTGATGAAAAAAATAAAGAATAATTACATAGTGTTCTCAGCATATTCACTTTCAGCTGAGTTACTAGGTGCAGCTCATTCAGATCAAATTATAACATTAAATGTTCCAGTTGCAGTTTGTCAATTCAAGGAAAGAACAAAATTACACTACATTGTTATCCCACCAATTGAGATTTCAGAAAGAATGAAAAAACCGAGAATCTTACCTTTTCATGGACTTTATGGTAGAATTGGGTTTGATTGTATTGCTAGTGAAGCCCTTTCCTTTCTTAAAAAACCTCTAGAGAACCTGTTAACCTCAAATCAAGGTCTCCAAGCAGAGATTCAAGGTGAAAATAACGAAGTTGTTGGAACTGGTGATTTATCTATGTTAAATGCTGGTTTGACAATTCTAGAACAACGAAAGAAATTACCTAAAAAATATTCAGATGAGATAGTAGCTAAATCGAGAAGCATTCTATCTTAATCTTTTTATTATTTTTCATCAGTTATTGCAGTTGGATATTCTGATAATCTGAACAAGGCTTCTTTTATCGTTTCAGATAAATCAATGATATTAGTCTCTCCATTTTCAATAAGGTAAGATATTACAGATTTTATTCCTTCAATAACTGGGCCTGTGTTTTCATCAAATTTCATTCTAGCAACAAAACCTACTATATCACTCATAACAATTAAACGATCTCTATATTCGTCCATATATTTATTATAGTTAGGTTCTAAATACAACCTTATTTCCCAGTCTTTAGGATGGCTAATGACAGATACATTTGGAAACTTTAGAACATTGAAAACATCTGCTTTAGTGGAATAAACTTCCTTTGGTAGTGCGCCTAAAACAATGTAGTATCCATTAATATCACTTGATAATTCAAGATCATTCTTAATGAATAAAGTACTAGTTAATCTTCCATAAGTATTGATCATTTTTGTAAATGTATTTCCAAGGACTCTCATATTGAGGTAGAGATTGTTCTCAAATTCTTTTCTGGATCTACTTTTACCCCAAGCTCTAAGTACTGAATCAGCTATTTTTTTCTCTCCACTTATCATTTGATTGTATGAATCATCAATTACATAGTCAGGAATTCTTTTGTATAATAGAATAGATATAGCGATTTCCATGAAATTCTTAGGTAGTTCTGCAATTTCCTTAGGATTTAGCTTGTTAACCGTTTCAACAATCTCTCTTAGACTTTGTTGTTCAGATATAGTGAATTTTCCATATTCAAGACGTTGTATCTTAAAAACATCTCCAATCCATTTAGAAGAGTTCCTTGACACTTCTGATAAATGGCCGGATAAATCAACACTGACATCTTTCGACCAGCTTTCAACCATTTTGGTCATCTGATCATTCAATGGATTCCAATTCTTAGTTAGCATTCTTTTGATATATTTCAAATCCTTCAAGGATTTGCTATAGAGCTTCATTGCTCTCTTCTTATAATTTATATCATTTCTCCTTAGCTTCGAGAAACCAGTTAGAAGTTCTTGCATATTTTTAT
>MEHH01000013.1 GCA_001940755.1 Candidatus Heimdallarchaeota archaeon AB_125 | reverse complement strand
CAATCTTATTATAGATAAAGAATGTCACCTAACTCGTCCATCAGATTCTTTATCCACTTTAAGTAAGGTTTGTTACCTGAATACATTAATAATTGCATGCACTTATTATAAAACATATCCGCAAAGAGTTTAAATTCATTACTCATTACCTCATAAATAATTCGATGATTATATCTTTTCATTGAACTCCCCATTAATCCAAATGAATATATTTTTCGAAAATTCTCTATTTTCAATTCTCCATATTTTTTAGGCCAAAGCAGTAATGCTTCATTATGAAAATTTGTAGATTTTAAATAGAAATAATTACTACGAAACTTATCAAATAACTCTTGCTCTATTTTATGCATATTTTTCATTGAAACTATCAGTAACCATATAGTCTCAGAAACATTCAGGGAAACACTTATTGCTTTCTTCTTACTTGATGAAGAATTAATATCAACTAATCTTTCCAACCAACTATCATGTCTTTTTACAATATCAAGTCTTCCCTCATCAGATAACCAAGGACATTCACACAAATTGTTCATAACTGACTGGAGAACAAGAGGGCTTGATGTATGAATTTCGAATGTATATCTCTTTAAACGCGTAGTTTTATTTTCATACTTTCTGATAAGTGGAAAATAATTTATCTGATCTCTATGTACTTCTACAGTGTAATCCATTAGGAGAATATCTTTTCCTTCCCGCATTATCTTCTTTGAATTATCACTTCTATAGATAAGTGTTACAAGTAGTTCGGTTACATCTGAAATACTATCAAAGGATTGTCTTGTTAGATATTCAGCTCTAATCTCATTTGTGATTTTTCGTTTAGAATTATATGGAGAAGATGTTGTATCTTTAATTGTATAAACGCTATCACGACTTAATAATTTCTTAAACTCTGAATAAATATCATATTTTTGGAGTACAATACCTTGAGAATAGGGCATAGGTAAATCTGCCATCAAATCAATTGATTGTGCTTCTAAAGAATCTAAATATTCTTTCTCAACTCCATAATTTCCAGACGAAACAAAAGTATTTAGTGTTAATTCACCATAACCCCACCATTCAGGATTAGGAATATTGTGACCATAGGATTTTGAAAAATCGAGAAAAGGATCAATCAAGTCATAGTCAGTTTCGACATGAGTATGGGATGTTTCGCACTTATGAAATCTATTGTTTAAGGTTTGAAACCATTCACTCATTATGTGTTCTCTTGTATTAGTATCAGGTTTCAGAGCAAAACAATTAACATTATCCACACCTAGAATATGATGATCAGCTTTTAATTTGTGAAGATTATCATGAAAACGATACTCACCAGAGTCTTTATCAAAATAATCTCTTGGAATAGGATTTGATGTAATAAATATCAAATCATGTTCAAATCTGAAATCATTAGTAACGATGTCTTTCCAACCATAAATTTTCAAATTATCTCTTATATCATTTACAAATCGTGTCTTTATTTCACCACACAAAAATTGTTTAAAAGTTGCAAATTTATTCTGAGAACAGATAATAAATCCCTTATCACTGCTAATAATTTCATCAGTTTTGTCTGATATGTAAATTCGATAATCTCGGGGATCAAATTGCAGAAATCTCATAAATTCCTTATTTTCTATAAGTGGAAATGTAAAATACTTGGTAACTTCTAAATCTCTTGGAAAATTAGGGTGAGATATTTTTATTTTGTTACCACTTTTTAACTTCTCAAAGACCCTGAAATCCTTCCCTTTAATCACTTTATCACAAATTTTAGAATCTGTTATAAAGCTAAATTTCCATTCCATTAAGGGAAATACTGAGTAACTACCTAGAGGATTTCCATTAAAATTCACTATAAATTCACTTTCCGCTAGGGCTTCTAATTTGAATTGTTCAATCATAAGCTCCTGTAAATAGGTTTTAAGTTTTTTTCCACCAGATTGAGGTACTATTTCATCTAAGGGAAAATTTTTTCCTGAGTTAATAGGTAATGATTTCCAAATTTTGGCAATTTCATCCATCTGATTTCCCCATTGATCCATCTTGATGATTGCACCATTCCCTCGAGTTTCAGATATAAACCTTCCAAAGCTTGAATTCAAGTTAGGCGTTAAATTTTCAGAATTATCTATAGTATACGCACCAATTTCTTGTGTTTCTTTTAGTATTTTCTTGATAGATTGTACAATGATTTTTGGAGTATTTGCCTGTGAAGGAACTTGCCATGATAAATGATTTTTAAATCTGTATTTTAGTTCTATCGGGTTGATTAGCTTTAACTTTTGAAAACCATCGCCATACTCCACATTTAGAATCATATGATCAAATCCTTGAACACTTTTTGCATAATTTATACCACATGCTAAATTATCTTCATGTAAATAATTTAACACCTTCTTTAAACTAGGATGAACAACTGGCTTCTTTCCAAACGTTGCTGAATATAACAAAAACATTTCAGAAAGTTTTTCCTTTAAAGTAGATGGTAATTCCAAGGGTTCTGACAGTTGTAAAATGTATTCCTGAAGTGTATTTCTTGATAATTTCTTATTTATTGGATTTGGAATGATTTTGTTTTCAGTAATTAATTTACTAAGTGCAGCTATTAAATCTTCAAAGGAAGAATTTTTTCTCAAAGAAAGAATATCTACTATCTCTTTATTGAAGATGGAAACACTTGAACCATCAATAGTGTTTCTCTTTGAATATGAAACTAGTTCTAGTGATTTATGAAGAGTAAATGGTGTTTTATGTTCTATAATGTCATTTGATTGCTGTCTGTTTGGAAATGATTCACTACTCTTTGTTTTTCTAGAGATTTCTTCATCAGAATCTGTATGTTTAGAAAGCTTTTGAAGTGATTTTTGAATTTCTTTTATTTTTTTTAGTTCATCTTGAATTTCTGATTTCATTTCTTCAATTTCTTGTTTTTTGTTTTTATTTACGTTAAGAATCTCTGTCATGTTTGTAATCACATACTATTTTCGTTTATCAGAAACAATTTGTTCACTATAATTATACGAAAAATGATATTTAAACAAGATAAAAAAACTAATAAAATGTTTCTTTGCAATGATTGAATATAGAATCAGAAATTTATCAGTTTATATATCAATTTAAAGATTAAATACTGGTAGTAATGAGTAAGAATAACACAATAAAGAATAACCATCTTGAATATCCATCTTATCAAGAATTAAGTGATCTAAGAGAAAAAATCCAGAAAGAAATCAGAGAACTAGATAATTCAATTAATGAAGAATATGCTGTAGCTTTTGTTGATGCTGAAGAATCAAGTGAGCTTTACGATTTACATACCCAAATTACTTCCATTATTGGATTACAATATCTAAATGAGTTATTTTATACTATGGACTTAAATTTGCATAATCATCATACAGATTTCATTGAAGGACTTCAATGGATAATCAATCCTATTGAAGATTATGATGATTTATTTTTCATTCAGTTAGATGAATATGAATGGGATTATGAATGGAATGAACAGTTGCAGACTATTATTAAAAAACTCAATGCAATTTCACTTGATACTCGTTTTGAATTATTGAGAAATTTAAGAAACCAGATTATTAGAAGATTAGACAAAGCAATAGAATTCTGGGGAAAACCGAGAAAAAAGCAAGGACAAATAATAGTTGAACCAAAAGAGATCATTAAATTTGCCAATCATTACCTTTTTCTTCAAAGTTTTGAGAATTATGACAACACAATGATTAATAATAAACAGCTCCGCAAATATATTAAATCAATGCCATTTTTTCCAGCAATAACATCAGATATTCTTTTCCACGAAATAACCAGATTATGTAAAATATCAGAAGCTAATGAATTTCATGAGATAGATAAATGGCTTGGAGATATTTTTTATAAATACTTTATAGAAGAATAGTAAAGAAAATTAAAAACAAATCAGAAGGTTACTCGTATAACCATTCTTCATCTATTTTAGAGAAATTTGCAAATTCTGTTTCATCAAAATAAATTTTGTATTCCACAATTGCATTTTCAGGTGTATCTCCAGCATGGATTATGTTTCTTCCAATTTCTAGGGCATAATCACCTCTAATAGACCCGGGTTCTGCATCTGCAGGATTTGTAGCACCTACTATTTTTCTAGTAATCTTAACAGCGTCTTTTCCTTCAACTACCATTGCAACTACTGGTCCACTTGTTATGTACTCCAACAAACCTTCATAGAAGGGTTTTCCTTTATGAATTGCATAATGTTCTTCTGCTTGATCCATTGTGACAATTATCAGTTTTAGTCCTATAATCTTGAACCCCACATTTTCAATTCTTTGGATTACTTGTCCAACAAGTCCTCTCTGAACACCATCAGGTTTAATCATAATAAATTCTCGTTCCAACTTAGACACCTTATTCTTGAAACGAAATTCTATTGTTATAATAAAAATTAATTGATTCAGCCATAATATCTCAAAATAAGATTAGCAATTATTTAGAATTCAAAAAAAGAGTAATGAGGAAAGGATTACATAATTTTCCTTTCGTATCTCTCTGTCCATTTTAGTTTCTTTGGATCTCTCTTAAGAACTAGTTGAGATTTTTTGCATTTATTTGTACAGAAATAGAGTACTGATCCTGTTCTTTGAACAAAGAGCATACCACAGCCAGGTTCTATTTCTTTTCCACAGTATGAGCATTTTTGTGTTCTTGGCATTGTCTATCACTTACCTTCTACGTATCTTTTTAGCTTCTCTTTCTGTTTCTCTGAGCATGATGACATCTCCTTTTCTAACAGGTCCTTTGAGATTTCGTGTTAGGATTCTGTTTTTATCTCTACCTTCAAGAACCTTAACTCTTGCTTGGGTAACTTCCCCAACACTTCCAGTTCTTGCTAGTACTTGAATAACTTCAGCAGGAGTTGCATCTACTTCATCTCGTCCGCTCATTTTTTTCACCTAGCTTATTTCTTGAGTTCCTTCAATTTGTTACTCAAACCTTTGATAGATTGTTTTGCTTCACCGCCATCTACAACAGCTATAGAAGCAGAACCTACTTTCAAACCAGCAGCTTGCCCTAGTTCATCTTTTGTTGAAACATAAGTATAAACAATGTCATTTTCTTCACAAAGAAGAGGTAAGTGCATAACTATTTCAGGTGGGTCTACATCTTCAGCAATAAATACGATCAAAGCATGTTTTCTCTCAATTGCTTTTGTAACTTCATTAGTTCCTTTTCTAATTTTTCCAGTTTTAGAAGAAGTTTCTAAGATGTTCAAAGATTCTTTAACAACTTCATCAGGAATATCAAATTTTTTGTACATATTTCTTTCACCTCAGGCACACAGATAATTGTGCCGTCATTAGGTATGAAACACAACAAAGTTTAGTTTAAAAGACTTATCTTTGAGTAGAGTTTTCACCAAAAATGGTTGTACATATCACATCTTCATTTTTCAGAACAAGTCCGAGCCTTTCGGGAAAAAGTCCATTTAGAATAACTACCTTCTCTACATCCTTCAGCAATGTACTGATTTCATCAACTTTTCCTTTCATTGAACCTGTAACATCAATAACATCGCTTTGGAGCTCTTCTACCTTAAAATCCTTAAATTCATTGTAAGTTAATTTTCTCACAAGTTTCCCTGTTTCTTCATTATCATCCTTTTCAAATAATCCGTCAACATCAGTTAGAAAGATAACTTGATTGACATTGAAATCTCTAACAAAATGATCAATAATTGAGTCTCCACTATGAATAGTAAATCCGTCGTTTTCTGTGAATAAAACATCACCAGATAAAACAGGACATATACCTAAGGATAGAGATTTTTTAATGGGATTAAGAAAGTATAAGACTTCAGCACCCTCTATAAAAGCTAATGCGCTAGTTTGAAATCCTATTGCTTTAACATTGTTTTCCACTAAACATGATACTACTTCTTGAGTAAGGGATGTCATATCTTGTCTGATTTTAACAATTCCATCCAATTGATTTCTATCTTCAAAACCATCTTGAATAGAATGTTTTTCTGCTATTATATGTCCAAAAGATCCTGCTCCATGAACAATAATATAGGGGTTGCTCAAATTCTCAAGTTGTTTGCATATTTCTGATAAGTTCTCTCTTCTAATCTTGCAATAAGATGATTTATCAGTAATAATAGATCCACCCAATTTTATAATATCTACACTAATTCGATTCATTCCTTACACCATCTACTGTAAAATTTGAAATAAAAGCTTGAAAATTCTTTTCTTTCATTATCTCTATAGCTTCTTTTACTTTAGTAATATCATCAAACAGTGATATTACACAACCGCCTCCACCAGCTCCAGTGAGTTTACTACCTAGTGCCCCTTTCTCATCTAGAACATTAACAATCATATCTAAATAATCATGACTAACACCCAGATCTTTTAACAATTTATGATTTGAAGACATTAGTTTCCCGATTTCTATTATATCATCATTAATCAAAGCTTTTTCAGCTTCAATCACAATACTATGAATACTATTGAAAATATCTTTGATTGAATCTGGATATTTCTCATACTTCCTCTTTACTTCCTCCACAATGTCCTTTGTATTCCTTCGTACTAAGCTGTTAATAATAACCACATATGCAGAAGAGAAATCAAATGGTAATTCTCTAGTTACACCTCTTTCATAAAAAATTCCTCCCCCATATGTAGAAATAGCAGTATCAATCCCTGAAGGAACACTATGAATGATTTTTTCAGATTCATGTGCTAGTTTGAATATATCTTCCAAGTTTAATGGATTCCCAAGAGAGCTAGATAAACTAGCTACAAGAGCTACTGATACTGCAGCACTTGAGCCTAAACCAACAGATGGTGGGATTTGTGATGTAATTTCAATATCAAAATTCTTGCTTTGCTCAGAATTTTCAAGAAAGGAATCAATTATGAATTTTAAAGCTGTAAGATTTTGAGGTAATGGAGTTTGATTTAACATGAATTGTTTTTTTGGGAGAAAATCTGGAACTGATATTGTGGATATCTGCTTCAAAGAATCAGAAACAGAGCTTTTGGCTCTTAAATCAATTGCAACTGCAATTGCAGGATGATCATACACTACAGCATGTTCTCCAAAAAGGATTATTTTTCCAGGTGCTGAGAATTCCGTTGTATTCACATCCATAAACACAGATATGAGTTAAAGATTAAAATCTTTTTCAAAAATAATAAGAAAAGTGTTGATTATTCTCTCAATAATTTGAAAGCAAAGTCATCAACGGATTCTGGTAAATCTTCAGTTTCTCCCAATTCTCCTCTAGCTCGAAGTATTTCCCTTGTTAGTAAATAATATACTTGTGCAAGAGATTTACGACCCTTGTTATTTACAGGAATTACTAAATCAACATGATTTGTTGCATTATCTGTATCACAAAGAGCAACAATAGGAATTCCTCTAGAAGCAGCTTCTGTTAATGCTTGTTTATCAGCTCTGGGATCAGTTAGAATAACAACGTCAGGTTCAATATAACCCTCATATGAAGGATTGGTCAAAGTTCCTGGTATAAATCTACCTGGGATAGCTTTAAATCCTGCTAATCTTGCCATTTTTGTACTTGGAACTGAAGCATATTGTCTTGTAGCAAATACTGCTACTTTTGATGGTTCAAAACGAGATATAAATTTCGCGGCAGTACGAATTCTCTCATCTGTTATATTTACGTCCAAAACGTATATACCATCATTTCTTACTCGGTACTTGAAGGGTTCCATAAATTTAGTGCAAACACTAGTCCCAATGTGAATACCTGAAACTAGATAGGTATCTCTAGGGATTAATAGTATTTCTTCTTCAGTTTTTTCTTCTGCTTCTTCTGACATTTTGCATCCTCAGTTTGTGTTTACTATCTATTTCCACAAAGTGTAAGCAATAACCCCTCTAATGTTTTGATTAAAAACTTTCTGTTCTTTTAGTATGTAAGAAATGGCTAAATTTTAGGTGAAAGGTAAGAAATCTTCAATTAGGTCTATATGTGAAACCAACATTCTTCGACAGCACCATCTTTTCACATTTAGCTTATCAAGAGTTTTTTCGGGATTTTCACCATCTTTGACTTGTTTCTTAAACTCATCCCATTTATCAGCAATCAAAGTTCCACAGGTAAAACATCTTACTGGAATAATCATTTAAGTCAATTTCTCCTACAGTATCATACATTTAACTATTATGTTTGTTGTTAAATTAGAACCCCCAGTCTCGTGCAATTTTGAAACCTTTGTAAATTTTAAGAAGTCCTCTTGGATATTTTAATAGGTCTGGATTCATAGTTAAATTTGCGAGTACTTTGATTTTTTCTTTTCCTTCTATTTTATTGATATTCTGGTTGTTCAAGATTTTTCCTAGTTTGGAAAGGAACTTATTGGAACGGCTATAGAAGAAGTCATGGCAACTGAGATTGATTTTGTCCATGAATTTGAACTTGGAAAGCTCTATTTGGTAGTTAGATAAAGAATAAGTTCTCTCTTCTCCTTGATTTTTCAAAAATGCAGCAACTACTTTTCCTGCAATCTCTCCACTTGTCATTCCGATTCTTATTCCCCCATAAAATATTGGATTAACCATCCCAGCTGCATCCCCCACTATCATAACATTATCTCTATGAATCCTTGGAATCGGTCCTTTCATCGGAATTGGACCTCCAACTTTTTCTAGAATCTTTCCTGTAATGCTTTTTTGTTTTAAGAAGTCATCCAATCTTCTTTTTCTCTCACTAGATGTAGTTACAATTCCTATATTGGTTTCATTTTTTCTTGGGAATATCCAGATATATCCATAAGGGTATTTTTCTGCATCAAAATAGAATTCCAAATCTTCTCCCCATTCACCTTCTACTTTATATTCAAATGCAAATATCAAGGGATCAGGTGGTTTGAAATCCAAATTTCTTGTAAGTTTTGCTTTTGCACCCTCTGCAATTATTGCTAGCTCACATTGAATTTTATCTGGTTTTTCTCCTTCAGTATGTAGAATAACACCTTCAGTTTTTTGTTGAATGGAGTTTACCTTTGTAGATGTAATTATTGTACTTCCAAGATTTTTAGCTCTGTTAGCTAGATATTGGTCGAATTTATCTCTTTGAATCATATAAGCATGAATATCACCATAAATAACACCATTCTCTGGAAAAACTAGTTTACATTGCTTGTGAACTTTTGTCCAGATTTCACTTTTCTCCATTGGAATTGAAAAATCATTGAAGGCATGAATACTCAAGCCTTCTCCACATTGAATAGGTTGTCCAACATTAGAGTGCTCTTCATAAACAGTAGGTTTTACTCCCAGTCTTGATAAAGCAATAGCAGCTTGTAATCCTGATGGACCACCACCTACAATAGCTACTCTAACTTCTTTCATGAATTAATTAAGTTATAGTACTTCAAAAGTTTAGTGCGTTAAGTTGATGGTGTGCTAAGGAAAATCTTTTAGATAAACGACCTTTATCAACTACAACCCTTAGAATGGTAATAAAGCTGATGTGAAAGAATATGGACCCCATAAGAGAGATTTTAGCAAATTGGACACAACGAATTCCTGAAAGTGAAATCAGACGCTTACTGAAAAGTAAAACAAAATACTATCTTGCTGGTGGTTTACCTGGTAATCTGCCAACAGAAATATTCCCTGAAATCTTAAGAGAACTTGCAGATTATTATGATGCTGACGATCAAAGGATAATAAGTGAGTTTCAGTATGGTCAAACAGCTGGTTGGCCTGGATTAAGGAAAGTTCTTGCAGAAAGACTCGTAAAAAAGGATAAACTAAATTGTATCAGTGGAGAAGCAGATTGGGAGAAGGTTCTAATTTCAACAGGTTCCCAACAGGCTATATATCTTGCTTTAGATATTCTAATCAATCCAGGAGATATAGTTGTTACACCATCACCTGCATATCTAGGATTTGTTACAACTGTTGTTAAAGTAGGAGGACACGTAGTTACTGCTCCAACAGATAGTGAAGGACTTATTCCTGAATATGTCGAAGATACAATAATAAAAGCCGAGAAAAAATTTGGTAGGAAAGTCAAAATACTCTACGTTGTAGAAGACAGTGATAATCCTAAGGGTACAACTCTTCCTCTAAAGAGACGAAAACAGCTGTTTGATATTGCAGAGAGACATGATGTAATTGTAATCTGTGATGCAGCTTACAAAGAGATGCAATTTGAAGAAAAAATACCAAGCATGAAAACATTCGATAAAGAAAATGAACGAGTAATATATACATCATCTTCCTCTAAAGAAGCAGCTCCCATTAGAATTGGATATTCTGTAATGCCAGATTATTTGCTTTTTGAAGCTGAAAAATCAAAAGGATATTTAGATCTCTGCACTCCAACACTTACTCAAAGATTTGCAGAAATATATTACGATAAGTATATTGATAATGAATTACCAAAAATAATACTGAAATATAAAGAACAAAAAGATGCAGCATATAATGCACTACTAGATACATTTCCTGAAGGGGATTTCACTAATCCATCAGGAGGATTCTTTATTTGGTACCAAGCAAAAGGAGAAAAAGCTTATACGTTTGATGTTAAAAAATTCAACCAAGAAATTCTACTACCTAATGAAGTGTTAGTCGTTCCCGGAGCTGCCTTTTATCCTCCTAATGGACATTCATATGATCCAGAAGCTAGAGAGATTGAACCACTCAAAGTAATCAAGGGGGGAATGAGAATTGGTTACTCATTGTTAACAAAAGATTTGATTGATGCAGGAGTTCGAAAATTAGGTAAATTACTTACAGAAAATCAATAGCTGGAGAACTATTTTATCTCCAACTTTTTATATGAAAATCACTGCCTTTTTACATATACTTTTAAAGTCACGAAATACGCCTAAAATTACAACTGGCTGCAATTTAAAGCCAAAATAGTCTGTAGATACAAAAATCTGCAGTTTTAAGCCTAAAAAAATTCTTTTTTAACGAATTCTTTAATTAGAGGGTGTGTAATACTGAAATATTTCGACGTAACCGAAAAGGTTTTTAATAGGCGGAAGCAAGTTATTACCGTGCTTGCCCCCGAGGCAAGTCAAAACCGACAGAAGTGCAAGTAAAATGATGATCGTACAATCTAAGGTTAGAGATTATGTCAAGGAACTTGGCGATTATAAAGTCGGCGGTGACCTTCTAAAAGCTTTAGACGAAAAAGTTGCTAAACTAGTTAAATTAGCAGCTGGTAGAGCCAAAGCAAATGGAAGAAAAACTGTTTCCGCAAGAGACCTTTAAAGAGCCAGAGACCTCTAAGTTTGAATAAATACTTCAAACTCCTTTATTTTTTTATTTTTTCTTTTAAAAATTAGAACCTGAAGTCATCTTCAAGTGCACTATCTTCATCTTGCGAAATTGACAATTCAGCTACTGGAGACATTGACAAATATGTCCATTTTCCAAGGATTTCTACAATTATGTAATGTTGAGGATTATCTAGCATTACTTTACCAATGTTAATTTCATCAGCCACGTTAGTGATTATTTCATTTCTTGAAAATTGAGAATGTCTTCGACGTAGATTCACTCTCCAAGTTTCATCCTCATTAATTTTAGTAGAGAACTTTTTTGTTATTTCCCTCATATTTTCCAGAGTAGTTGCCACTCGATATTGTGTAGGAACAAGCTTGAGTGTATATTGTAAAACAGCTTTATCTTTCTTGATCTCTTCTTCGATACTTTGAAGAGTACTTGCTGGATCTTGTTCAAACTTAGTAATGAACAATCCTGATATTGCAGAATCAGGATAAACGTCTACATTCTGATATCCTAATAATTCTGTGAGTAAGTAATAGAGCTCACTTGATGCATTTCTTTCTTGAGTTCTTGCACAAGACCCAATTAGACCAAGAAATTCAGTCATAGAGTATACTAAATCAGAAAGAAATTAAACTTACTCATTAGTGGGTAAATCAGGATTTTCTGCGGTTTGAGATGAAGAAGAAGAAATCCTTCTAATCTGCCTAGCTAGTAGAACTAAAACTGAAATTCCAAATAGTAAATACAATCCCCCATCAAAAAGTAGGAATGCAGTAAAAGCATAAACAAAAGTAACAATACCTTTTGATGCAGTAAGACCAATTAATAAATGAGGAATTTTAACTATCAGTGTTGCTCCCAGTATGTAGAGAAATGGTGCCATTGTTATTGAAATTAATTTGGTCTTCAAAGTAACATTACGACTCCAATTGGGAATTTCAGGATTGAACTCTTTTGGTTTCTTCTTCTCATATTTAGAGAGCAGAAGAGGGAATGTGTTAGAAATTTTCTTACCTTGATCCTGCCTGATAGTAGTTAAATTAATGCCAGCTTCTTCGAATTTATCTACAAGCCCATAGCCCATATCAAAAGGAACTTTGATATCAAGTATCTGCAGTAAATGTGTTCTGATTCGAATAAGATAATCTCCATCAAAAGCTAAGAAATAAACTCCCCACAATACTCCAAAATCATAAGACTTACTTTTAGTAAATTCATGGAAGATGATTTTCTTTGAAGTAAAATCAATAGAAACTTCACCTTTCACAAAAACATAGACCAAGAGAATTAAGATTGCATTTAGTAATCCAAAATAAAGCCAAAGTGTTATACCAAATAAATCTCCAATCAGTACATCGTTTCTATAAGGTACATAATATGCAAGACCATCTATTATCAATAATAATATGATAGTAGAAATTCTAGGTCGAACTTTATGTACATAGAGAGATTCATTTGACGCTGAGTGCATGCATATAGAAACCCTCATGAAAAGTTATGAAGTTTTCCGTAAAACAGTTGCCATTATCTCTCTATTTTAGATTGATTTGGTAGTAGAAACAAAAACTTAAAAGAAGAGGATGAAAAGAAGAGGCATAAGAAAAGCGCCGTGGGGTAAATCAAGTGGATGCTTTCCTCTTGGTCCTTAAGCGTGGAAAACCCGTCGGGCTCATAAGTTTAGAACATGATAGTTCTGGACTCAGAAACCCGAAGATCAATGGTTCAAGTCCATTCGGCGCTACCATCTTACTTTTCAATAAAACTAATTCTATTTATCCAATTCTTCTAATATTTTCAGTGTTAATTCAAAAGCTTGTTGTAGCAGTTTCTCATCTAGATTTTCTACTACATCTTCTGTTGAATGCAACATATCAAAAACATCATCTTGACCAAATGCAAATATTGTTGTAGCTTTGATTTTCTTTTTAGAGAAACTTCCAGCATCTGTATTTCCAAATTTAATTTGTTTAGCGGGTAAATCAAAACCATGTTTTGCAGCTAAATCATGTAAGTAAATAACAAAATCATTATCATGAACTACATTATTATCCTTCTCTTTTGCAATTAAACCTAGTTTCCCACTACCTAAAGTTTCATAGTTTATGTTTATTGCATCTTTTAATTCTTCAAGTCGTTTATCTACATAATGTTTACTTCCTATTAAACCAGGTTCTTCTGCCCCAAATGATATTAATCTAACTTCTATATTTTCTGGGGGATTTTTCTTAAGATGTTCTCCTAAAGCAAATAGTATACTTACTGAGGTAAGATTGTCATTTGCTCCCATAACAGGAGTATTAGTGACCATACCAGCTAAGAAGTAAAATCCAAAAACTAAACCGATTAATGCTAATACAAAGATTAGATCAGGTAAATAAAACCAATCCACCACAAGTGAACCGATGGAGTATGAGAAGGCTTTCATCAAACTAATACCTGGGATAAAGAAGTATATTGATTTCCAAATAGCTGCTATAACTAAAAACGCAATCCCTGAAAGAGCACTATTCTGAATAAATACAATTTGAGTTGTTTTCCTTTTGAACAAAGGCATATGGAATGCTGAATCATGATGTCCTGAAAAGATGACTATCTTCTTTCTCTCTTTAGTGGGTTCGAATTTTGCAATGATATTACTTGTTGTAGATTTCTTTACTAACAGATTTACGAGATTTTTGTCTTGGAATCTTGCTAAATAATAAACAAGGAGCATCAAAATTGCTAAAATTAGAGCTACAACTGGGATAAAGAAATAAGCAACAACGGAGATGAAATATCCCCAAACTAGAAAGAGAGTTAGGTTTTGTAAAGCTCTTCCAACTACTGGGAAGCTCTCGGTTTCCACATTTGAGGAGAAGCTGTTAAATTTTTCTTCAATGTGTTTGCATGTTTTGTGATCAGCTTCAGTTCCTGTTATTCTTGTTCCGAAGTTATCTGTAATATACTTTATAGAATCGAGAAATGAATCCATGAAGGTTTGAGACAAATAGGTTTTATTTAAGTCTTAACAGCTTCCTTTGCTAAAATAGAGAGTTATCTAGCACTTTTAACCAAAGTAGGTTGTTCTTTCTTTTCTAGCTTGATTCCTACCTCGTGTTTGATTTCATTGAGTTTCCATAAAATAAAATCAAGAGCTTCCTCATTAAGTATTAAATTCTCATTTGAACGTGCTTTAAGTTGGCGTACTAAATCTTCGCGTTTTATTTCTTCCATCGAAATCGCCTTTTTTCAATATTATATATTGAATTTACATTATAAACTCATGAATTTTCTTTATTAATTGTATGTAATATTAATGAAATACCAGTTATTTCTCAAGAAGATTAAAAATAACAAAAGGAGCTATTGTTGTGAAGGGAAAAGGGCGCGGAAGGATTCCTCTAAGGTTTCAGCAAGATTTAGATGGACTAATTTCAATTTTCCTTCCTACACCTTAATTTTCTCTCCTCTTCACGCACTTATATATTGTTTCGTTCCAAAGATTAGAATGATGGCTGAAATTTCATTTCTTTAGCTGTTAGGAGTTTTACCTTTCACTTCCACCGATCCTTTGTGAAAATATTTGTTGTTTAAATTTTATTCAGAAAATGCTTGAGATAATTGATCCTTTAGTTGTTCAATAACAAATGTTCTAAATTCTTCTTTCGATCCAAAAGTAGAAATCTCAGATTTTGGATCAAAAACTATAGTGTTTGTTATCAAAACGGTACCATGAATCACTGACCAAAGATACAAAGACATTTTTTTAGCATCAATATTCTTTATTAATCCCTGAGTAATAGCGGTCTCTAACAAATTAAGAAGCATTAAGATTGACTGAGGTTCGAATTTTTCTTCTTCAGCATCCTGAGAATCAACTGGAGGAGGAGGGAGTACAAACATCAATTTATATCTTCTATAATTTGATTCAGCAAAATTGAAATAGAATTCTGCAAGTTTTACTAGTAGTGCTAGAAAATTTCCTTCGTGGTACATAACTATTTCTTGGATTTTATTTTCTAATTCTGAAAAATCATGTGTCATAATCTCATACCAGAGTTGTCTCTTATTCGAATAGTAATTGTACAGGTTACTTTGAGACATATCTAGACGCTTAGCTAGTGCTCTCATGCTAAATCCTGATGTACCAGCATCGAAAAACAAATCTCTAGCTTCATAAATAATGCGTTTAATCTGTTTATCTTTTGCTTCTTGTGACCTCGCTCTACTTTTGCTCATCGAATAAACAAAATTGTAGTGATAAATAAAGTTTTTTAATGAACGGCGTTCATTTAGAAATATTTATAAAAGCTCAACCCGAGGAGGGACATTCATTGATTGGGTATTGAGAAAATGTTGGTATGGGGTGCCAAGGCTAAAAGAATGTCAGAAATTAATCCAGAATCATTTCTCTTAATGATGAGGATAAAATTGAGACAATTGAACAAAATCATAAGTGAAACTTTCAAACTCAAATTTGGATTAGTTGAGTATAATTGTGGAGTTAGAAATCTGTTACATGTCTTTGGAGGAGAATTAGAACTTCATTGTGATATAGATATAAGTAATCAAATCACTAGAATTGCTAGATTATTAGAGACTACTAATTCGGAAGAGAAATGGAACAGAATAATTTCTGAATATCTTGACTTATATGAATTGGTTCTAAAGTTTTGCAGTTAAAAGGTAATCTTAATAGTTCTTACTTCATCATGAGGTTACCTTATTGTAAACTACCTTCTCGAATATATCCCTATCCAAGAACATGGGTCATTTTACTATTTTTCTCTCAATGAGATAAATAAGATATCGACTTTAGAAATTTGCATATAATCCGTCAAAGTAGCGAATATCTTCTTTCTGCTGTTTTTCTCAAGGAATCTTCTTTTGTATTTTCTGAAGAAGAGTGAGGTAACTCCTAAGAAGATAGTACCTCCAAAGATTGTAAACCATCATTTCCAGATCAATTCCCAGAATCCTGAACTAGGATTAGCAAACATATATAAGAATGATTTGCCAAAGATATATGATAGATAAGTCAGCGGGGCTGTATTTAGATTGAGAAAGAGAATAATTTTCATTCTGGTTCTACTCATGTCTTTTTTTGTTATATCTAATTTTGCTAAAGCTGAAATAATAAGGAATGAAACCCGAATAGTTTACGCTGGGTCCTATAATGGTTGGATGCATACACCAGATGCAAGCTCACAGATATATATTCGGTTAGATGTTGTAGAAGACCATGATATAACACTCATAGTTTTTGATTCACCAAATTATATTAGATGGAAAGATGGGCTTAGTGCGTCTAAGGAGTTGGTTGTGTATAATAAGAAATCCACAGAAGTTAGCTGTGATCTAGTTACTGGCGTACCCTACTATATAATTTTAGATAATCAAGATAGTATTATTAACGTTCATGTACTGGTCACTATACAAGATGAACCATTTTTTGGTAGTACTACAACTTTAGGGAGTAATAAACGCTGGATATCTTTAGGCATTGCTGGTGCAATTTTATTTCCTGGTATTTTGGGTACAACAATCCTGTTTGCAAAAAGCACTAAGTCGTCTACTCATAAAGAAGAAGCAGGAAAACCACTTCAAATAGAAGAATACTCAGTTGATTCAAAAAGCACAAAAGAGACCAACAAGAGGTTCAAGATATGTTCTAATTGTAATGGTTCTGGATATTTTGGAGAGAATTACTGTTCATTTTGTGGATGTAAATACTAGTTTTGACTATTCACGAAAATTTTAGTTAAAGCCCAAAATATATTAAGAATATAACTTAGACCTAATACTGATATTAATGGATAAGGAGACATGGCAAAAAGAACTTCCAGAGGATTTGAAGAAAATCATAGGAAAGTCTACTTGGGAGAAAAATAAGACAGGTTGTTCTAAAGCTAAGGTTTTCAGATGGAATAACAAAGAAGAAACTCTTTATCTCAAAATCAATAAAGTCGATTCTATTTTTAGCTTAGAAAAAGAAAAGATTATCATTGAATGGTTATCGCAGAAACTAGAAGTTCCTGAAGTGATTTACTTTAGAAAGAAAGAAGGTTTGGAATTTCTTGTGATATCCGAAATACAAGGGAAGGTTTCACATCTTGCTGAAACTGATGATGAGAAGCGAATAAATATTGAGATTTTAGCAGAAGGCTTGAGAAAAATACATTCAATCCCCATATCTGAATGTCCTCTAGACAATTCACCAGATAGGTTACTGCGACTAGCGAAGGAAAGAATAGATAAAGGAGATATTAATCCAAGTCAGTTCGATAACAGATGGTCTGATAAAACTCCTGAACAGTTGCTTGAAGAAGTTATAAAATTAAAACCAAATAACTATGATCTTGTTTTTTCTCATGGGGATTATTGTTTACCAAACATATTAATCAAAGAGGGTAATTTAAGCGGGTTTGTAGACTGGTCTTGGGGAGGTATAAACGATAGATATTTTGATCTTGCAGCTGTAATCTGGAGTATAGGTTATAACTATGGGGAAGAATGGATAAAATACTTCTTAGAGGATTATGGGATAGATGAAATTGACTGGGATAGACTCAAGTTTTTTCAAATGCTTAATGAATTCTTCCAACAATGATGATAAGAATTAACCATTAGGTTTATTTGAGGCTAATTTATTTTGTCACCATGAGTTTGAAATTTGATTCTTATCGTTCCCCTGTTTATGGAAAACGAGGAATCGTTGCATCAAGTCAGCCTTTGGCATCTGAAGCAGGCATGAGAATACTTCAACTAGGAGGAAATGCAGCAGATGCAGCTGTTGCAACAGCTGCAGCGTTGAATGTTACTGAACCTTGCTCTACTGGAATAGGTGGAGATTGTTTCTGTTTGTTTTATGATGCTAACCAAAAAACTGTCTTTGGTCTAAATGCTAGTGGAAGAGCTCCTTCAGAATTGAATCTAGAGATTCTAGCTCATCAAGGTTTAACAGATTCATTACCACCACTTAGCATTCATACTATCACTGTCCCAGGAGCAGCTGCTGGTTGGGTTGATACAATAGATAAGTTTGGAACAATGTCAATGGAAGAAGTTCTTACTCCTGCAATTGAATTAGCTGAAGGAGGATTTCCAGTAGCTCAATTTACAGCTTTAGCTTGGAAGCGAAGTGAACAATTGATTAAGAAAGGGCCTTATGGAGAGGAGATACTCCTTAATGGTGAAGCTCCTAAAGAGGGGGAAATCATGAAAAACCCAACTTTAGCTCAAACTTTCCACACATTAGTGGAACATGGAAAACAAGGATTTTACGAGGGAAGAATTGCAGATGCAATTGTTGAAATCATACAATCTTTAGATGGAGTAATGTCCCTAGATGATTTGAAGAATCATTCCAACACATTTGATATGCCAATATCTACTAATTATAGAGGAGTAGATGTATATGAAATTCCTCCCAATGGACAAGGCATTACTGCTCTTATAGCTTTGAATATTATAGAAGAATTTGACATATCAAATATGAAGCACTCCTCAAAAGAGCATTTGCATGTAATGATAGAAGCTATGAGAATAGCTTTTGCAGATACTCGATGGTATGTTGCAGACCCTGATGTTGTAGATGTCCCAATTAATGAGCTAATTTCTAAAAACTATGCAGCAGAGAGACGAAAACTAATTGATTTAACTAAAGCCTCTATAGATACTAAACAAGGATCACCATTTACAAGTTCAGACACTGTTTACTTCTCTGTTGCTGATGGTGACGGGAATGCTTGTAGTTTCATCAATTCGAATTATATGGGCTTTGGTACCGGTTTAGTACCTCAAGGTTGCGGGTTTACTCTTCAGAACAGAGGAGCTAACTTTACATTAGAAGAAAATCACCCTAATGTTCTAGCTCCTAATAAAAGACCATACCATACGATTATTCCAGGGATGGCTACAAAAGACGGGGAACTTTATGCAAGCTTCGGTGTAATGGGAGGATTTAATCAACCTCAAGGACATGCTCAAGTTATTGTTAATATGGTTGATTTTGAAATGAACCCTCAACAAGCACTCAATGCACCTAGATTCAGTATAAGAGATGGAACAAGTGGTGGAACAGTGGCTCTTGAAGAAGGCATTGATGAATCCATAATGAGTACTTTGAGTCGAATGGGACATGATATTGTTCCCACATCAGGTTTAGCAAGAATGATCTTCGGAAGAGGTCAAATTATAAAACGAAATCCAAAAACTGGAGTATTGTGTGGTGGAACAAGTCCAAGAGCTGATGGAATAGCAATTGCATGGTAATCTCTAATTAGAGAAGACTAGTGATTTAACAACAACTGGAACAACTTGTCCTCCAGCTTTAGGCTTATCAATATCAATAAAATCTCCCTCTTGAACATTAATCTCATCAACCGAAATAATGTTCTCTTTAGCTTCTGTTTCTCTTTTCATAACGTTACCTACTGAATTACCAATATCTCTATCAAAAATTAGAATGATTGGTTTTTCCATTCTAACTGTATTAGGAATTGCATCAATTACACCTTTTGCAAATGTAGTTAAACCTGCATACGATCCTCCAATTGCCCCTTTGAATGAAAGAGCAATAATTTCATCTCCTTCCTTTACGTCAAAAAGATTGAAACTCTTCAATATGGCTTTCATTACACTTTCTTCGGTTATGTTTTTATTATCCAATTTTGGTTCAAGAACTGGAATATTATGAATAGGAAGTATTTCAGGATCTGAAATATGTGTAGTAACACCTGATACTTGAAGTGTATATTGTCCAGCACCTATGACTGTTGCTCGAATAAGTTCTGTTGGCTCATGAAGTTTGATGTTTTGTGCATTGACTATTTTTACAATCGCTTCACCCAGATATTTACCCAAATCTCCATAGTCTTTGTCAGTTTTGTTATAAATATACTCAGCAACTCCACCTGAAAAAACAAACTCATCAATATTTCCTGGATAATCAAGGGGATTTGTCATTAAAAGGTTCTTTGCAATTTTCGATTCCACTTTCTGATTCAGCACTTCAAAAAGACTCTCTGCAAGAATTTTCGCCATTCCTCTTTTCTGATCCTCTGAAATTACTTGTCCATAATCAAACTTAATTCCCATTTTATCCTCTAAATTTCTAATGGGGGCTTCAATACGGATGATTTTATTTTGATCATCGAAAGCTAACAATCTTCCTCCTACATTAACACATGAAGCTTCAACTACTTCACCGTCTTTAACAATAGCTATGTTTGAGGTTCCTCCACCTATATCAATATTGATCACAGTATTTTTAGCCTTCTTAGAATACAAGGAAGCGCCAGATCCCATAGCAGCGATAACTGATTCAAAATTCGGTCCTGCTGCAGCACAGACAAATTTCCCTGCTTTATGGGCTAATGATTTGACCAAATCCTCAGCATTCTCTTTCTTAGCACTTTCACCTGTTATAATTACAGCTCCAGTGTCTATATCATCCATAGAAACATTAGCTCTTTCATATTCCTCTTTAAGGAATTCAACAAGTTTGAGATAATTTATGTTTAAACCATCAATCAGAGGTGTTAAAATTATCTTTCCTTTGAACAAAATCTCTCTTTCAGTAACCTCAAACTTTACTCCTCTAGGAGTATAGATCTTCTCTAATTTAAGTTTAGAGAAAATCAGGTGTGAAGTTGTTGTTCCAACGTCGATTCCACAACTAGTCAAAGAAATAGTGTGTCCTTCACTCATTATAAACTCCTCTAAGCGCTAAAAGCATCAAAATTTCATACACTTAAAGCATTTTGGTTGAGGTTTTTTTTTAACGTAAAAATGCATTTGAAGAGAAAAGGTTTAAAATGTCTATTGTAAAACACAAATTGAAGCAGCCATGGCAACTGAAGAAATTATAGTTGAAGATAGTGAAATTGGTTCGACTGATTTAAGCCCTCGCTCCTTTGGGGAAGTATGGAAGGATTGGTTCATAGCCTCTCTAAAATATTTCTGGAAAAAGATCCACTCTCCATTTGGGATATACATTATAAGCACTTGGTTTATCAGTGTTCTAATAATGGGCTTAACAAATACTTTCAGAGGAGGAAGTTTTTGGGAAGGGCCTTCTTATTGGATGGACGTGTTTTTAACATATGGTCTAAATACAGGTCAAGATTCAGCTGTAAGATTAATAGCAAAACCATTCTTTGTCTGGTTCTTTGCACCAGTAATAACACTAATTCTAGGATTTTCTCTATTTCTATTATCTGATAGTGGGTTTTTCAGAAATGGAGGGCTTCCTTTTGCGATTGAAGCAGATTTCAATGAAGCCGGGAGATTCTACAGTGTTGAAAATATATGGGGGCAAGAATTATTAAATCCAAACAAACCAAAATTCACAAAGACATATCTGTGGCTAGTAATTATGCCTATTCTTCTTGGAGCTATTGTTGCGGGGCTTTATAATTTCATTATGGGTAAAAATAAGCGATGTAGAAAACCATCAAATCTTATATAAATGGATTAGTAGAGCAGGATTCATGCTAAACCTAT
>MEHH01000012.1 GCA_001940755.1 Candidatus Heimdallarchaeota archaeon AB_125 | reverse complement strand
TGCTAATGCTGCAAAGAGGAAAATAGTATTTGCTATACCTAGCGTTACGATAATAATTAGTGGTGCCAAAGAGTTTGGTAGGATATGCTTGAAAATAATTCTCATATCACTCGCACCAAGCGCCCGTTCCGCTTCAACAAAGTCTTGCTGCTTCAAAGAGAAGAAGTTTGACCTAACTATAAGTGCTGTTCCTCCCCAACCGATCAAAGAGAAGAATATTACTACCACCGTATACCGACCTCCTGGGATATTCGCGTCCTCAAAGAGTACAATGATAAATATCATCAGAATAAAGCCTGGCATTGAGTAGAGTATTTCAATAACCCTCTGTAAAACATCATCTATAACCCCACCATAGAAACCCGCAATGGATCCTAGAACTGTACCAATGATAACTGTGGTCATCTGACCAATGAAACCTAGAGCTAAAGAGACTGTTGCTCCAAAGAAAACTCTGGATAGCATGTCATGACCAATACCATCTGTGCCAAAAGGATGTAAAAATGATGGAGGGAGTCTTGCTTCTGCTGCGAAATGGTGCCTTGGATGTTGGAACAGTACGAGAGGACTGTCCTTAGGCATTCCCGGAAGCCATAATTCAATATAGAGATTGTTGATACTACCAATCTTTTCTGGATCTCCGTAGAGTACTCCTAATTCTGTGAGCCAATTATCAAATCCAAGTAAAATCCAAGATGCGAAAGCCATCAAAATTAAGAAGAGTACGATGTAAAGACCAAGCATACCCATTTTATCTTTCTTGATTCTGCGCCAGACAATACTCCACTGTCCAGCACCTTTCATGGCTTCAATTTCTCGTAGAGTCTTTTCGTCTAACAGAAATTCGCCTATTTGTTCTTGTTCTGCTGTTGCCATATGTATATCTCACCTTAATATCTTATTCTTGGGTCGATAAAGACGTACGTGATATCCGTAAGTAACCGCGCTACAAGAAATAGCAGCGGAAAGATCGTGTTCGTAGCCATCATCATTGGATAATCTCTGAAGAGCGCTCCTTCTAGAAAGACTGTTCCGATTCCCGGCCATCCAAACACACTTTCGATCATTACAGAGCCTGCTAAAAGCCCTGGTAATGAATTTCCAATAATTGTTACTATTGGTAATAATCCATTTCTGAACGCGTGTTTGTAAATAACCGCTCGATTGTCTAATCCTTTTGCTTTCGCTGTTGTGATATAATCTTGTCTCAGAATCTCTAACAGTTGTGATCTTACTAACCTTGCCATAAATACTAGACCACCCAATGTTAGAGCTATTGTTGGCAATATCAGATATTTATAGAAATTTGGATTTAGAAACAGTGGTTTCCTGAATGCATCTTTATTTGCTACTCCTGTGAAGTTAAATAACTCGAAAGAAAGTAACATCAAAAGTTTTGCAAGCCAAAACAGAGGCATTGAATATCCTAACAGCATCGCAACCGTTAATGACCTATCCCAAAAAGAGTTTTGACGTGTTGCTGATACTACACCAATTGCTGTTGCCAGTAATAGCGAGAATACAAATGAAAGTACATTGAGCACTACTGTATATATTGCTCTTTCCCCTATAATTTGCGCTATCGGTATACCTTCTCCCGCCTGAGTATAGTACCACGACTTACCTAAGTCAAAATGTAGTAAATCGTTAACAAAAGATACATAACGATTAAACCATGGGACAGTGTACATATCTTGAGTAAGAAGGCCCATTTCTATTGCTTCTCTGTTGTAAGCATTATTGTAACAGACGTCATTATCACATTGGATTAACCCTAGTCTTACGACTACAGGGTCACCAGGACTGATGTTGATAAGTGTAAAGTTCATCAACGTGATTCCTAGCATAACCGGGACAATATATATGGTTCTTCTAATAATGAATCCTTTTAATGACATATATTTTTCTCCGCGAAGTTTATACTCATAAGAGTATTAGTGAGTCACTAATTATTATTATGGCCAGTTTATGCATTTTTAAGTCTTATGAAGAAACTAGGGGAAATATATATAAGTAAGAAAAGTCTTGGTCCAAATCTTAAAAAACTCTAAAACTCGCATTTAGACCGTTCCAATTTGCTTTTTTGAAGATTTATTTCTCATCCATTCCTTCTGGTTCTTCATCTAAATTCTTTTGATCAAAAGATATCTTTCCATCGTGCATATGAAGAATCCTTTTTGCTCTTTTTGCAGCTGCTAGATCATGTGTCACTAAAGCTATTGATGTTCCTCTTTCACTATTAAGTTGTTTAAACAAGTCTAGAACAGTTTGTCCGGTATTAGTATCCAGATTCCCTGTTGGCTCATCTGCGAGAAGTAGTATAGGTTCGTTGATTAGAGCTCGCATTATGGCAACTCTTTGTCTCTCTCCTGAACTTAATTCTTCAGGGAATTTATTTTGAAGATTCTCTATTTCAAATTCCTTGAATATTTCATTGACTCTTGATTGTCTAACTTCATATGGAATACCATCAAAAATCAGAGGAAGTTCCACATTTTCTTTTCCAGTTAACCCTTCTACTAAGTTAAAAAACTGAAAAACAAATCCTAGATTCTTCCTCCTAAAATCTGTTAGATCTTTTGTAGAAAACTGACTCAAATCTATTCCATTAATGATTATTTTACCCGTTGTTGGAATTTCCAATGTTCCAATTAGATTCAAGAGAGTTGTTTTTCCACTACCACTTGGACCAACAACTGAAGTAAATTCTTCTCTGTGAAAAGTCACATCAACTCCATTTACAGCATTTACTACACTGTCACCTACAATAAATCGTTTTGATAAATTCTCACAAACAACAATCTCTTCAGTCATCTGACTATTTTAGAAAAATAAGCACTAATAAACTTGTTCAAAGGCATTTTTTTCTTTTAAATGCCACATAACTAAACTACTGGAGGTTGAAGAAAGATTGTTTCTTGCGCTGGTGCTAAGTAGAGAATTTTTCCTTCTGTTTTCTGATTTGCCTGTTTTGCTTTGAATGTGTAAATTAGTGTAGGAATATATAAAATGTGTAGAGTAATATCAGAGAAATCTGCTTTTTCCATAAATGAACCTTCGAGAAGTTCCTCAAGATTTTCGTGTTCTAACATATCATTGATGTTAGTAGAGAGCTCTTCTGAAAAAACTTCTAAGAATCTTGCATTTGCTTGTTTTAACTCCATAGTTGTTAGTATCTCTATCCATTCCCTCAAAGTTTCATCTAGCTTCTTTACGTGATCTATTTCCTTTTGTATGTTTGCTTTTCTTCTCTGAAACTTTCTAACATCGCGGATTAATACTTCTTTTTCTTCTCTGGTTATTTTCTTATTCCTTTTTTCATTTAATTTAAATTTCTTAGTTCTAGCATCCAGATGTCTCTGAGTCTTTTTGAGTTTAAAGAATTCAACTTGTGCGTCTCTATTTATTTTCTTTTGCTTTTCTTCAAAATCTACTAATTGTTTCTTGAGGATGCCTTTTGTTTTAGTGAAATCATCCTCGTTTTTCCATACATTTTCCCGTTTCTCTACTATTTCAATTAATTTTTTCAAATGTAATAATATGTCATTCTGATAGTTGTGTAGATTTTTCATTTTCTTGTGATACTCACTAATGAATTCCTTAATCAACACTGTATCCAAATTTATGAGTTTCATTTTGTGAGGTTTCTTACTTAGGTTACTTCTAGCATCTTTATTCAAGAGCTGGGTCAGCTTAATTTGGAATCGGTTAAAAGATTGATTCCAAATCTCTTGTTCACTGGAAGATAATTCTAAATCTTCTTTAATCCCAGCAAAAAGAAGTTTAAATTGCCTGCTAGTTCCATGCTGAATAGTAGGTAAACTAATTGCTTCTAAGCTGACTGGAATTATAGCTTCAAAATTTCCTTCTAGTTTACAAAGCACAAAAGGGAATCCGTAAGAATCTTTGCTTTTGATATCAATAGATTCTATTGAAGGAATTTTGCTTATGACTCTCCTTTTAATCTCATCATCAGAAAGCTCATCTTTATCGTAGTAAAAATCAGTAACCTGAACTTTTGCACCAGGATATAGTATCTCCAATTCTTCCTCAATTTTAACTAAATCTGGAAGTTTTACTACCTTGATATCTTTTGTTTCTTTATCAGCAACTTCAGTAATCCTTTCTTCTAATTGCAATGTTTGTTTCTCAACCTCTACTACTTCTTCAGCGATTGAATCTTCTTCCTTAATACTATCTGTATGCTGTGGTTCAAGTGTTTCCTCTTCAATTTCAATTGTTTCTGCTTTTTCAGGAACTTGATTGAGTACCTCTTCAATCTTTTTAACTAATGAAACATAGCTGGAAAGAGATTGGGGTTTTTCTTTAGGGGATTCACTCATGTATTATAACCAATTTACTATCATGCTTCGAAATATTTAAACTAGTCGAAATTACTTAACGTGAAAGTAGAACTAAATTTCTATTCTATGTAGTCTCTATTGATACTATTTGTTCTAAAAAATATCCACGTATTGCCCAGTTATATAAAGAAAATATTAAACGTAATATAGGTGAATGATTATTTCTGACAAGAAATGTCCTATATGTTATTCCACTTTCCCAACAAAAGTTGTATTTTGTCCTATTTGTGGGACAGAATTGGAAACACAGGTAGTAAAACCTCTACAACCTACTGAAACACCATATGGTATTCCTCCAAACAATCCTTCTTCTCGACCATTTTATAGAGATGAACCTATAGAAACTAGAAGTGAGAGAGAAGATTTTGAATTGGATTCAACACAGTTTGCATGGAGTGCTTCAGATTCAGTAGTTCCATTAAAAATGAAAGGACAAATAAGCTATAGTGATGGTTTTAATCCACCAAAGTTTCAATTAGGATCTTTCAAGAAAATGTCCTTAGCAGAGATCCTTATTGTTGGAGCACTAGGTATTTCAACCTCCTTAGCACTAGTGATTTTTATAAATTTGTCACTTTTATTAGTGCTTAGTATTCTTCCATCTTCATGGGTTTCACTACTTCTAACCATATTTTTATTTTTCACATTTTCATTTCTAGTTTTCATATTTAACAGAAGAATTGCAAAAACCATTAGTTATTGGAATGATGAAGAATCAAAACTTCCAAAATCAAATATACTTACCTTTGGTTCAATCTATTCTATTTACATAGCAATTGCAGGTGCAATATCTATAACTTTTGTTAAGATCTTTCAAAGTGTATCCCAAGGATCAAGTCAGAATATTGCAATCTATTTACCTTTCTTACTAACAGCTATAGTTCTCTCCATTATCTCTCCTATATTCAGAATAGCTAAAACTCTCTCCTCTTTGAGGGAATCTAGTGTATTTCAAAGCTTAATTGATGCTTATCAATTTCCAAGATTCAGCTTAAAAAGAGTTATTCAAAGCAGCTTGATATCCTTCTTGCTTCCAGCATCAATATTAATTGCAGGATTAAGTTCGTTTTCAAAGGTTTTTCTTACCATCTTTTCACCAGCTGTTGAATCAGCAGCATCAGGGTTAGACTATGCTATATGTTGCATAGTTTTCCTATTCTTTGTAATCAGTATTGTCTTTGGAAGTTTTTTGGATATTACTGGAATATACCACTATGAAAAATTAATTAAGGAGCATGTAGAACCTCCCAGTTTAACTTGGATAAAAGGTAATTTTTCTCAATCTCAATTTGGAAACGAAATTAAAAATAACACCGAAGCGGTTTCGAACTATTCTGGCAACGAAAGAGAAGAACGATGTCCAACTTGTTCTGCTTTAATCATCGAAGGAGCAGAATTCTGTACAGATTGTGGAAAAAAGATTGTTAAATAGAGTGCAAACTCTATTCTTCTTCTTGTATCTTTTCAACAATTTTCTTAATTATTGCTTGAATAGTATTCAGTCTATCTTCAATAACTTGGACTCTATCTTGAAGTATATTGAATTCTTCTGGAGAAACTGATTCAGCAGATTTGGTTTCAGTAATGACAAGTCTTCTTGGAGCTTCAGATGTTTTTTCTTCATAATCATCTAAATCAATAATACCATCTGTCTTTGCAGGAGGTGCAATATCCTTTATGTTGTTTGCTTCTAGAAGCTTGTAAGCAAGAAAATCAAATGTATCTTCAATGTTCTCTCCAGTTAAAGCACTTGTTTCGCTGTAATAAAACCTAATCCCAGTTTCAGTTTTCATCCGGTTACAAAACTCCAGAGCCATTTCCTGAGATACTCTTCTTTCCTCTTCAAGATCGATTTTATTGGCAATAACTATATAGACAAGAATACTATTGTTTGATCCTTTGATTGCTTCATCTAGCCAGTTCTTCAGATTAGTCATAGTAGTTGGATCTTGGCAATCAAAAACAAGAATTCCTGCAATAGCGCCTTTATAGAATGTGCTCCGAACAACTTGATAACTGTCTTGCCCTGCTAAATCCCATATCTGAAAGGTGATAAGATCATTTTCTGTTTTTATCTTCTTACTAGCGAAGTCAGCTCCAATTGTTTTGAGATAACTTGATTCAAATCCCTTCCCCATATATCTTTCACGAATAGAGGTTTTACCAACTGCACCTGGTCCTGCTAAAACAATTTTAAAATTCCATTTACGCAATCTGATCGTCCTCTTTGTTATCTAAATTGAGCTAATTCATTTTCTAGTTCATCTATTCGAGACTGAGCTTCTAATAGTTTCTTCTGAAAAGTTACACCTACTTCGGTCTGAGTTCTTTCAAAATGATTTTTTGCATCTTCAAGCTCTTTTTTCATTTTGTCTCTGTCTTCTCGAGCTTTTTTCATCTCAGCACTTTCACTGACTTCTTGAACTGCATTTCTCAATTTTTCATCAATGTCAGCTACAGACAAATCTGTTTGTGATGAAACAAGAAGTTTCATAGCATCGATTTCCTCAGTTGTTTGTTGAGGTCTTGAAGCAATTAAATCACTTACTTTTTCGCCCAAAGCTTTTTTCTCAACTACTAAGTCGGAAATCTGTGCTTTTAGTTTTCTATTTTCCTCTGACAACTCAGCTGAGTTAGTTAATTCCAAATCTAATGATCTTCTTAGATGTACAATATCCTCTGTACCCTCTCCAAATTCATTCATATATCTAATAATTGTAATTAGATATTCTCTTATCATTGGATGAACAATTTCCCAGTATTGAACAAGTTCTCTCTCAACATCTTTCATCCTAGAATCCTTTCGTCCTGGAGGTAATTTGGTAAAAACAGGATTTTCTACATTTGTTGTAGGATAATAGTCAGGAACATAATCATAGATAGTTTCGCCTTTATACTTCTTTGGTTTGGACATTGAATAACCCAATTGAGAACTTTCTTTCATAAAGATAAAGATTGTGAAATGGATAAAGTGCCTTTTAGATAAAATTAGATTATCTAGTCCTTATTTTTACCTTTGGTTTTTTTAGGAATTAGCATTCTATTAACACTGAATGCAGTATGCATATTTTTTCTATCAAGAAAGATTTCCCCAATTTTCAGATAATTTTCTATAATATTATCTATAGTTTTTTCATCATACTTTTCCTTTTCAAGCTTTGTAGTTAAGAAATCTTTAACTATTCTAGTCCTCTTACTTTTCTGACTGGAGTACCAACTGAGTTTTATACGCAAAATTAAGCCATAATACATAGTAATTATTGGATTTAAGAATGAGAATATACCCATTTTTTTACCTCGGTAGTATTCAATGAGAAATGTGTTTACTTGGTGACTAATCCTTTTTCTTTAACATTGCAGCAAAACGATCTACATTAGCAGAGTACTCACATAGTATTTTTTCAGCTGTTGCTTTAGTAATCCCTTCGTCCTTGAGCTTCTTATAAATTCTAATTAAAGAATCAGCAAAAATTTCAGCAACCTCAACATTGTAGATTGATCCCAGAAGCTGTTCAACTAATGGACCAATCTCTCCAGATAAAGCTTTAACTATATCCTTTGTTTGAGAAAAATCTGCTATTGGTTCTTTTTGTTTATCAGCTTTTAAATCGTTGATATTTTGCTTTTTATTCCTTTTACTTTTATTACTAGCCACAAAATCACCATTTCTGTTGTTCCAAAGTTTCTTAACTATAAAACGTTTATCCTTTGGGCTAAAGCTGTATTCTATGCACATTTGAACGCTTGTAAAAAGAAATTAGGAAAAAATAGAAGTCGTTCTTCTACTTTTGTACTTGAACTTCTTGTGCAGCTTCAGCTTTTGTAAGTTTTATTGATACATAAATGAATCTTTGAAGAACAGTAATTACGGATAATGCTGTAAGAATCATATATCCTATTGCGAAATATGATATGAGATAAGTACCATTAAATATTGTAATATAATATCCAATTGGATTACCTATAGTTCCACCAATGAATGCAGAATTTGGAACAATAAGCGATATAAATAGTAAGAGCATTAATAACATCCATCTTTCAGCTCTTTCAATAAGCCCTGTTGCCATCCCTTTAATCCCTATGCTTTCTCCTTTGGCTCTAATATAACTTACAACCAATGTAGCTGTAACCATAATTGTTCCTTCAAGAGCAAAAACATATGAGCTAAAAATAATTCCACCAAAAACTGCAATGTCACTAATTCTGTCTATAACACTATCTAAAAAGGATCCCTTTTGAGATTCAAGGTTGTTATATCTTGCAACTCCTCCATCTATGAAATCCATTGCTCCTCCAAACCAAAGAAGAATGAATGCAGCAAGAAAATTATCTAATGCTAGAAAAACACCAGCTGCGATTGAGAGAAGTAAACCAATAACAGTAAAAACTGTAGGATGAATTTTCATTTTCGCAAAGAAAATTATTATTGGTTGAGCGAGTTTTGAAAGTGGTTCTCTGATCTGCGAAATCATTAGTCAATCTTAATTTATTGCGTCTGCTTTTTAATGTTTCTGTAATAATTGCAAAGTCTACAAATTTCAAAATATCAGAAAAATAAGGCCTCTAATATATTCTCTGCCTATAAAACGTTAATCTAGTTCATATTAAGATTTTCTTTTCGTTTAGAACACTGTATCACGAAGCATTTATGGACAAAATTTCTTCCATTTCTTGTATCTTGATTAGAATTATTCTTTTTGTTCTTCTCTTATTTGTATCACTAATCATATCATAGGAATTTTGGGAAAATCTATTACCAATAATTATTGCTCCATCACAGTTCATGTCATTTATTTGATGCTCAGTTCTAATGATAGTATTTGTTCCTATACTCTTCTTCCAATGATAAGCAAAAACAGCAAACTTCTGATCTTCATTTTCTACAAGATATGGTAAGATTCTGCTATTACTATCAATACTCCCCTCTTTTAATTTCTTCACTTTACCATATCTACTGAGAAATTGACCTACTTTTTCCTGAAAACCTAACTCATCCATTTCGTTCATCTTATAATTTTTGTCGGAATATTTGACTGTTGGTAAGTCTATAGTATTACCACATAAAAGTGTTTGGTGAAAAAAGGAAAAATTACCTTCGACCTCTCATTTGGAGAGTGTCTTTATCTTTTTCTTGTTCTTCTTGATCTGCTGGAGCGCTACTTTTATACGAAGATCTCATGGTAAGCAATATAACTCCTACACCAAGAACTCCAAGAGCAATAAATAGAGCATAACTGCTATCTACCCAGATGGAGTATGAAAGAATAAGTAGAATGATACCTAAGCTAAAGAAACTGATAATTAACATTATATAAAATATTTTGAATTTTGGCCTTTGCATTAATGGAAGTTTAACTTCAATCTCAGGTTCAGGTTCTTTTTTAATCTTTTTGGAGCTCATTTGATCTCACCTAGTATTTCTGCATTATTATTTCAATGGAAAGATCCAATGAGTGACTGGAACATAAATAATATTCCATATTAATGCCCATACTGCTATGAATGATAGGAAATATTGGAACATTGCAGACATATAATATTGACGGATTTTTATTCCGGTCTCAACCTTTCTATATTTTAGAAACCAGAAAGTAGAAATACCCAAGAAAATTGCTAACATTGTTAATCCTGCTGGCCATGCAACGAAATTTGCAGCTCCAAATATTACACCAAAAACAAATGCTGAGACAACTTTTGACCAATAAACTTTGTCAAGAGTTGGTAAGTTTTTGAGATTTTTAATGATGTTTTTAGGTTTCAAACCTTCTTTTATTTTCTTATATCCTCGGGTTATCTTACCTTTCAAATAATTTTTAATTCGAGCGAATAATACTTGTATATCCAAATTAATCACCAGTGATTTCAATGAAGACAAATTTATCAAGCATTGACTTAGCTGCTTTGGTCGCTGAGATACGTCCAAAGATTGTTGACAGCTGGGTTAACAATATTTATTCAATCGGGAAAAATCTGCTTATATTAAGGTTTCGCAAGTCAACAGAAAGTCCTTTTGAGCTTCTGATAGAACCCGGTAAGCGCATTCATATAACTAACTACGAAAGAAAGAAACCTGCTACACCAAATAACAAAGTTCTCTCAATGAGGAAACACATTCGGGATTTACCAGTTAAGAATTTTTATCAAAGAAAAATCGATAGAGTAGTGGTTCTTGAAATAGCTTACAAAGATAGTTATTATAAACTTGTAATCGAACTTTTTAGTGATGGAAATATCATTTTAATTGGTCCTAATGATAAAATCATTCTTGCATATAAATATAGAAGAATGAGAGATCGTGATATTCATCCAGGGAAAGAATATATTTTTCCCCCATCATCTTCAATTAATATAACAAACCTTGATGAAGAAATTATACGTGAAAAATTCAGTGATTCAAAAGGTAAAATTGTTGCTGTTCTGAATAAGCTTTTGGATTTAGGACCTACTTACTCAAAGGAAATTTTATCACGTTCAGAGATAGTTTCGAGAAACGCTGAAGATTTACAGGAAGATGAAGTAAACAAACTATGTGGAGAAATTCTTTTATTTCAAAAAACTGTAAATGGTTCTGACTATGAGCCTGTCAGATATTTAGATGAAGGCGAGATTGTTGACATTACTCCTATCTCACTCTTACGATATGAAGACTTAGAACATGAAGACATTAGTTCCTTTAACGATGAGCTTGATGAATTCTTTTCCCTTCTTGAAGAAGAACCTGAGTTTGTTGAGGATAGATCTCAAGTCTCTGGTAAATTAACTAAGTATCAACGAACGCTTTCAAATCAAGAGAAGCACTTAGAAAAACTCAAGAATCAGGAAATTGATGAGAAGAGGAAAGGTGACATGCTCTATTCCTATTTTACAGATATCGAAGAGCTTCTTACAACAATATTGAAGGCCAGAAGATCTGATGTTCCCTGGGAGGAGATACTAGCCAAATTGTCAATTGCAAAAGAAAAGAAAATACCTTCTGCAATGATATTAGAGCGATTAGAGCCAAAAACAAAAACAATTGTAGTTAAGCTACTAGATGAAACAGAAAATTCAGAACTGATTGAATTGGATTTTACAAAGACAATTACAGAAAGTGCGAATCTGTTTTATGAGAAAGCAAAAAAAGGAAGACGAAAAGTTCCAGGAGCTTTAAAAGCTATTAAAAGAACTAAAAAGCAGATTGAAGAAACAGCGTCAACTAAAGAGACAATTGTTAAAGAAAAGGAGAGCACGCCTTTGGTTGCTAAACGTCCAAAGAAATGGTATGAAAAGTTCCATTGGTTTGTATGTCAAGAACATGTAATTATTGGAGGTACTGACGCAAAAGTGAACGAAAGAATATTGAAGACATATCTAGATGACAATGATTTATTCTTTCATGCTGATGTCCATGGAGCTCCATATGTTGTAGTTAAAGATGGTCAAAGTGGGCTTTCTGAAGACTGCATAAATGAGATTGCTGCGTTTGCTCTAAATTATTCTAGTTTGTGGAAAGACGGAAAATTGGTTGGAGATGTTTATCATGTACTCCCAGATCAAGTAAGTTTAACAGCTCCTTCAGGTCAATTCTTGGCAAAAGGTAGTGTAATGATTTATGGAGAAAAGAATTATTCCAAAAATATAGAGATTGACCATGCGATAGGAATAGTTCTTAACGAAAATTATGCACAAGTAATAGGGGGTCCTGTTAAAACAATAGGAAGTCTAACAGAGATTTATGTACAAATCAAACCTGGAGATATTCAAAAAGGAAAAATAGTTAGAGAGGTTAAAGAAAAACTCCTCAAACAATGCCAAGAAAAAGAGCAGTACAAAATTGATGCTCTAACTGTAAATGATATTCTGCCATTCATACCAGGAGATTCAGAAGTAATTCCACAATAAAATTTGGGCCAAATTTACAAATAGTGTAAAACCTTTAAAGGTACCAAAATTATTAGTTATTATAGAACAAAGGTTGTAAAAAATGAAATCAATCTTCGATGAGAAAAAATTCGATATGGCTGTAAAAGAGATTATGACAAAGAACGTCATTACAGTAACACCAAAGACTTCTATAGAAGTTTGTGCTAAACTACTAATTGAAAATCGAATTGGTTCTGTGGTTGTAATAGATAATGGAGGAAAAACTCTAGGGATTATTACCAAAGAGAACATAATAGACGTTATTGCAAAGAATAAACGAGTAGAGGATGTAACAGCTGAAGAAGCAATGTCTTCTCCTTTGATTACAGCATCACCTTCCCTAACTATCATCAAAGCCATGCAAACTATGTTCAAAGAAGGAATAAGACATCTTGTAATTACTAACTCTGAAGGAAAAGTTGTAGGTATATGTACTGATACAGATGTATTCAAAGTAATTCCACAATTAATCTTACTTGAACAGGAATATCTTAAATTAATGGCTGAAAGCGCAGAAGAAGGCGAAGAAATAGATGTAGCAGGATATTGTGATGATTGTAGGGAATATGCAGATAAATTAGTTTTTAGCAAAGGCTTGTACATGTGTTCAAATTGTGCACCTGAAGAGTTGATAGAAAGTAATGTGTAAATTTTACGCTGATTCTATGCTTGGGAAACTATCCCGATTTTTACGATTTTTAGGTTATGATACATTATATCGTACTCAAGAATCTATTAACGAAATGCTTGAAACTGCAAGAGAAGAAGATAGAATTATCTTAACAAGATCTGACGAAATTATTCAAATGTGTAAAAAACGAAATCTACACAATCTTTTCATTACTAATATCGAAGTTTCTGAACAACTTAAAGAAATAAAAGCTAGTTTTAGTCTAAATATTGTTTATCCACCTTCAAAGATGAGATGTAGTGTCTGTAATGATGATTTAAAGGTAAGAAATAAAGAAGAAATAATAGACAAAATACCAGAAGGAACCGAGAAGAATTACAATGATTTTTGGGAATGCAGAGGATGTTTCAAAATCTATTGGATGGGTAGTCACTGGCAAGATATCAAAAAAACTATAAGTGAAATAAACAGTAGTGAATGAAATGCAAATAGAGGATGAAACTGGAATTTATCTTGTAAAACTAGCTAGACTTGCTGCAAAGCAATGGATTGTTGAAGGTACAAGACTAAAAGCTATTGAACCAAAACCTGCTCAAGTAGAAACAGTAACAGGAGCATTTGTGACAGTTAAAACAAAAACTGGAGATGAATCTTCTCTCAGAGGATGTATTGGTTATCCAATAGGTTTTAAACCACTGGTTGAGGAAGTTATTGATTTAGCAAAATCATCAACAATGGAAGATCCTAGATTTCCTCCTGTTAAAAAAGACGAATTTCCTGAACTTGTTTTTGAAGTTACTATTATGACACCTCCTCAAGTAATAGAATATGAGAATCCACAGGATCTACTAGCTCAAATATCAGTTCCAGGTGATGGGCTTATAGTTGAATATAAAGGATATAAAGGACTTTTACTACCTCAAGTTCCAGTAGAACAAAATTGGAATAAAGAAGAGTTTCTATCATTTACCTGTAGAAAAGCTTACTTGCCAACTGATATTTGGAAAAAAGAGAAAATTACTGTTCAAAAATTCCAAGGTGTTATTTTTTCTGAAGAATCTCCTAATGGAGAAATTATACAGCATTAATCTGCTGAAATTGAGAGAAAATCTTCTATTTCTTGTTTGTCTACATCTACTACTAAATGAGGAACAAAAATTGGAATAACTGTTGGAATATCAGTTGCCATCTTATCAAAAACAGCTTTTGACATTGTCATTGCGAGACATTCATTCTTCTTGTAAAAATCTATCAAATGTGTAATATCGAACTCATCAGTTGGGAAATATATGCGTTCTTCTTTATTTCTTAACTTTGGTTGCAAATTTAACGCTTTTTGTAATATTTGATGAGTTTCATCATCTGTTTCTTCTCTTTTCTTAATTGAATAGATTTTAGTTGAACCTCCTCTTTTGTAGATTTGTAAAATATTTGGAATGTCGACCTCTTCATTTGAAATTAGAACTAATATACGACCTTGACTCTCTACTGGAAGCCCTCCTAAACCTTTGAATTTACTATCAAAGACATATGCTTTCTTGTCTCTTACTTCAATTTGTAAGATATAATCTGGTTCACTGAGATTGACTTTTAAATTCTTCGATGAATTGTTTTCGAGTATAAATTCACCAATTATCCCACCCAGCTCTACGCTTGAAAAATGATGCTTTCCTGTTCTTCTAGCTCTTACTGCAAAAGACATACCGTCTTTAAAATTCTTAAAGAAATATTCTTTAACACACTCCTTAATCTCATCCAAATCCGATGAACAAGATCTAACAATGCTTAAGCTTGAAACACCAGGTACCAGCTTAGCAATTAATTTCTCTGACAAAGATAAATGAGAGGTTTCAACAAAAATACGACTGTAATCATTTATAACACTATGATCAGAAATCCCGTATAGTTTTAGGACATAATCAATGTGGGATATTAATCGTTTAGTTAACCATTTTCGTGTTTTTGATCCTTTAATTGCAATCTCAGAGAATCTAACCATAATAAAAGACGAATAATCGTTACTAGCATCCGGGGAGCTATTTGGATTATTCTGTTTCAAGAAAATCTATTCCTTCAATAAATCGCTCTCGTCTTGCCTCTAGTTCTGCTTCAGACAAACTCTCTTCACTAGCTACTTCTATTACCTCGGTTAGTTCACTAGCTTTATGTTCAACCTCATCTTGAACTTCGTAACCTTCTTTTTCATCTAATTTACTTTCATAACCGCATTTAGCGCAATACAAAGTTTTTGATTTTCCTTTTTTCTTAGGAATCATTAATTTTCCACATTCTGGGCAGAATTCCATTATGTCTCACTTAAATTTCTGATTTTCTTCCAATATGTCATTTCTGGCATTTGAACCTTTCTGTTTGATACAAAATTGCTCAAACACTTAAAATGCTAACTCTCTTGTAGAAAGTTTTTATTTAGCTTATTACTATTAATCCTATATGGTTAAAGAAAAGGATGGAGCTACATCTAAACGCAAGGATGAACACATCAAAATTTGCCTCGAAAATGATGTAGAGTATCAATCTCATAATAATGGTTTCCAGAAATTTAAGCTTCATCCTTCAACTCTTGTAGATCTTTCTTTGGAGCAAATAAATCTTAAAACTACTATTTTTGAAAAAGAATTGGATTTTCCTATATTGGTTTCAGGCATGACTGGTGGTTCAAAACTAGGACAACAGTACAATGAACAAATAGCTGAGATATGTCAAGAATTCAGAATTGGAATGGGTGTTGGGTCACAAAGAGCTGCTATTGAAAATCCCGATTTAATTAAGACTTTTGAAGTTAGAAACATTGCTCCAGATATTCCTTTAATTGCAAATTTAGGATTACCTCAATTCAACAAAAGTTATGATGTAAAGGAAGCCATTTTTGCAATAGAAATGATTAAAGCTGATGCATTAGCTGTTCATATCAACCCACTGCAAGAACTTGTCCAATTAGAAGGAGATAAGGAAGATAGTCATTCCTTAGAGAGGTTAAAACAAATACTTCCACAAGTAAAATATCCTATTATTCTAAAAGGTGTAGGAACTGGTTTCTCCAGAAAGGATTTACAAAATTTAGTGAATCTTAGTCCTTATGCTATTGATGTAGCTGGTGCTGGAGGAACTAATTGGACGAAAATTGAATATCTTAGAAATAAGAAGATGGAATATGTTTCAGAGGAGTTTGTAGAACAAGGAATAGCTACAGCTGAAAGCTTGCAAAGTGCGCATTCGATAAAAAGACCAAAAACTTTGAAATTAATTGCATCTGGTGGAATAAGGACAGGAATTGATGCAGTTAAAGCATTAGCTTTAGGATCTGATTATGTAGCATTTGCTCTTCCTGTTCTCAAAGCTCTTGCGAAAGGTGGAGTTGATGAGCTAAGGAAGTACATTTCCACATTCATTTTTGAGATGAAAACTTCAATGGCAATGTTAGGTTGTGAGAACATTCAGCAATTAAAGAAGAAAGGGCATAAAAAAATAGGAAGAATATAGTTAATGAGTGGCTTCTTCCGCTTAATTACGCAGAAATCTTTCGATTGTTTTCATAGCTGTTGTAGTTACCTTAAACAGTCAAACAAACAGGATGACTCACGGCATCCACTGTCCCGTAGTTGAACAACACCGGGAATACTTTACGACCTATATTTCCAGCTGAATTGCAATCAGCATTCAAGAAGAGACCAGTTTTGCTTCGAAAGAGACCACGTTTTACTCTCCGACCTAGATACCTTACATGTTTCTGAATAGGTTCTCCATCAAGAAAAGAGCTTTTAGAGGTGTAGGATTCTTCAGTTAATATGACTTGAATACCTGCTTCTTCAGCTTTATACTGTATCTTCTGAATGAGCTTCAGGAAAGGGATGTTGACAAAGTTCTGGTTGTTCCTTTTCCCCATCTGTGTCCGTTGTTTCCATTTCTGGTTGTAACCGATAACAATGGTATCGATATCGTTATCTGCACACACATTTATCACTTTCCTTGAAGCTTTATGGATGTAATCTTCCATCCGCCAGTATCGTTTATCTATAATCTTCTTCATCTTCTGACCGTATTCTCCCACTCCTTGTAAATCGTAGACAGATTGTATCCTCGCTTTCTCCTTGTTATACCACTGGTTGATAGCTTTGAGCTTCCGTCCACAAATGATGAAAGGAGACATACTATTACTCAAACCTGCTAGAAGGTTGTTTACCCCCAAATCAAGGGAAAGGATGTGTTTAGCTTTTAAATCCCCCAACTCTTCTATTTCCTGCTCGTAGACTATCTCTAAGATAAAACAGGTACCTTTGAATAACAATCTAGCGTGGTTGATTTTTGTGTTTGTGGCTAGTCTTGTTTCAACTTTCAACCCTACTCTTTTAGGGAAGTGGAGATAACTTCCTTCCTTCAAACTTACTTGATCAGCTGTAAAATAGACTGTGTGGAAACCCCTTTTCTTCTTATATTTAGGCTCTTTGGGCTCTTCAAAGTTATACTTCTCTGGGTGCTTCTTATAATCCCTTTTAGCCCTTATATACCCTTTCCAGCTCTTACATAGAAATTTGATGGTTTGTTGAGCTGAATGAGCAGGCATCTTTGTATAGCAAGGATGGTATCTGAGCATGTTTGCCAGATCGTACTCTTTGGTCAAATACTTACTTCTTTCTAATTGTTTTTTGATTATATAATTCCCATAATTGTATAGATTTTTACTCTGCCTCGCCAACTGCTTAAGCGTGAAATTCTGCTTCATTTTTATCCGTTCAGTCCTCAAGACAGAAGTTTTCATCATTCTTTTACTCAATAAAATCTTATTTAAACCCTTGAATTTTCCTAGATATTCGCTCATCTGGATCTTGGAAAAAAGCAGAAAAAAATAGTTAATCAGACTAACTATGACTCGTCATAGAGCCGAAGCTCTCAGTAATGCCTTGTTCATCCTTAATCTGAGTTTAACCTCATCATAATTATCTTTTTTGATTGGAATTAGAAAAAATCCAGATTTTGAGTAAAATATTATCCTCCAGAGAGAAATGAAGGATTAATTATGAATGCTGGTATAACTAAGGCTAAATTGACTGCAACTAAAGCAAAAAACGCTGCTTTGTTCCAATTTAATATCTTCTTACCATCAAGCTGCCAGACTGGAATACAGTTGAATAGAGCAATTAAGCCATTAAATTGAGCAACTAATATGAATATATTTGGACTTGCTAATAATGGAGGTAAAATCAAAACACTATAATGAGATAACAAACCGAATATTAGTGCTATAGTTCCAATTATTGCATTTATTGCAGGACCTGCAAAAGCTACTAATCCTAGATCTTTCTTGTCCATTTGTCTTTTCATAGGTACTATAGCAACAAATCCTGGAACAATTAGACCTATACCAATAACCATTGTTAGTAAAGTAAACATCAGACCCCTTACCCAGAGAATATACCGCGCAAACTGACCTTTACGTATTGCTACAAATTTATGAGCTAATTCATGAGGGAGAAAAGCAGTACCAACCAGAACTATAGAAACAACGAATCCCCACCACCAAGTATCTGATGTGCCTGCGAAATATTGAAAGAGACCAAAAACAAGTACAATTAAAGCAAAACCAGCTATAATATCTAATACTTCATTACCCAAAGAGAACAACTGTCCAGATTGAGTTAAACGTTTTTCAATGAATTTCTTCTGGCTTTTTTCATCCTTGAAATATTGTGGAGGAGGTTGATAACCTTGGGATTGTTGAGTTTGTTGAGCTGCATGAGCAACACTTTGTGCAAACTGTCTCATAACATCTTCAGGTCTAACTGAACCCTGAGGGGTACCAGCTTGGCCAGTAGCTGTTCCTTGTTTTGTTGGAGAACAAGCATGATTCTGAGCATCTCTATGATTCTGACAGAATGATCCTCTACAGAATCGACAATAGAAAAGAATGTCAGCATCAATGTTGCATTGTGGGTGTTCGCATATCATTAAACTATACACTACTCAATAATTATAACTTCTAAACCTCAAGGTACATGGACATTTTAGAACGTATCTATTTGACAACTTTCTATCAAGAAGTAGTTATTAGAAAAATGACTTTTCTATAACAATAATAAGCAAGCTAGTTTTATCATAATATCCAAATATTTTTAATAGAAACTTAGAAAAGGGGTTCAATTAACAATCTTAGATGATGATTATAATGAAGAAAGACATTGAAATTGCTCAAGAAAAAGCAAAAGATATGAAAAACATTAGAGAAATTGCTGCAAAAGTAGGTCTAGAAGAGGACGACCTAGAGCAATTTGGAAAGCATGTTGCAAAGATAAATTATCAATCCATGCTTAGAATACTCAATTCAGATAAACCAAATGGAAAATTAATTGCTGTCACAGCAATGACAGCTTCAAGAGCTGGTGAAGGAAAAACAGTTACAACAATAGGGCTATCTCAAGCAATGCAAAAGATAGGTAAGAGTGTAATGTTTGCTCTAAGAGAACCATCAATGGGTCCAACTTTTGGTATAAAAGGAGGAGCAACAGGTGGAGGATTCTCTCAAGTATTTCCAATGTGGGACATAAATCTGCACTTTACAGGAGATTTACATGCAATTACTTCAGCTCATAATTTATTAGCTGCACTGGTTGATAACCATTTGACAAAAGGAAACAAATGCAATATTGATCCAACAAAAGTAACCTGGCCAAGAACATTAGATATGAACGATAGAGCACTAAGAGATATTCTAACAGGTCTAGGTGGAAGAAGAATGGGTGGAGATATAAGAAACACAGGTTTCGTAATCACAGCTGCTTCTGAAGTAATGGCAATTCTAGCTTTATCAGCAAACGTTGGAGACTTAACAGAAAGACTAGGAAGCATTTTAGTAGGGAATACTTATGATGATAAACCAGTATTCGCAAGAGATATAGAAGCTGTAGGTGCAATGACACTTATTCTAAAAGATGCAATAAAACCAAATCTAGTACAAAACTTTGAAGGAGTACCAGGCTTTATACATGCAGGTCCGTTCGCAAATATAGCGCACGGCAATTCTTCCGTTGTCGCCACCAAGCTCGCTCTTAAACTCGCCGACTACACCATTACTGAAGGTGGTTTTGCTGCTGATCTCGGTTTCGAAAAATTCGTAGATATTGTTGCTCGTCAATATGATACTCTGCCAAATGCTGTTGTTCTTGTTATTACTGCTCGAGCCCTCAAGCTCCATGGTGGAATCTCTAATTTGGATGAAGCTAAAGAAAAGAACATAGAAGCCCTTGAAAAAGGATTTTCAAATGTGGAAAAACATCTTGACAATATGCTTAACGTTTTCAACATCCCTCCCGTTGTTGCTATCAACCGCTTTCCATTCGATAATGACGAAGAAATGGCTTGGATTAAGCAGAAATGTGAATCTTTGGGTGTTACTGCTGCTGAAAGTCAAGTTTTCATGAAAGGTGGAGAAGGTGGTGTAGAACTAGCTGAAGCTGTTTTAGCTGCTATTGAAAAAGGATCTGGTGACGTTAAATTCGCTTATGAATTCTCAGACTCCATTAAAACTAAAATTGAAAAGGTCGCTACAAAAGTATATGGTGCAGAAGATGTTGAATACTCACCTCAAGCACTTCAAGATATTGCTTACATTGAGAAGCTAGGCTTTTCTGATTTCCCACTTTGTATGGCCAAAACCCAACTTAGTCTATCCGATAAGATTGGATTAATGGGTGCACCTACAGGATGGACACTCAATGTTGATGAAGTTCGTCTCTATACTGGTGCTAAATTTATTGTTCCAATCTGTGGAAGAATGTTCTTAATGCCTGGACTACCTCCAGTTCCAGCTGCAAATAGAATGGATTACACTGAAGATGGAGACATCATAGGATTAAACTAATCCTATCTCATTTTTCTTTCTAACAACACCTTCTGAAACATCACATTTTGATGAAACATACTTTACATTTCAGGCATCTGCATGATTTCATGAATCTCTAATGTGCATGTTTCATCTGAAAACAAATGAGGGTGATTTTGTAATAATTCAACAGCTTCATTTATACTCTCTGCTTGAAAGATGAAATATCCACTTAACTCTATATTACTAGGTGAAACACCCTTATTTGATAGAGTTTTTCCCTGAACTAAAGGTGTTCCAAAGTCCTCAAGATTGCTTCTATTTTCTTGTGCCCAATTCATCCATGTTTGCTTTCTTTTTTGCTTTTTCTCAGGAGTTTCATTTCTCATTTTCTCATAAATGGAAGCAGGTGTATGATAAGTTACTAAAAATTTCTTCATAATTAAACCTCTAATTGTGATTCCTTGAAATAACTATATCAATGTAAGTTTTGAACTAGAAACTGTAGAATGGATTCGAACCAAATGTGTCGAATACAAACAACACAATTGATAGTATGAAATACTACCTTTCTGATTCCTTTCGTATTATTTTCGTAATTTTCTAAAAAGGTTTAATTATACTGTTTAGCATTCTTGTCTAGTATGCAATATACAACGAAAACTTTCTTGAAAAAGATGAAATACAGACGCAAACACTGGGATTCCTTAATTAATACTATTATCAAAAAACGCTTAGATAAAGAAAAGATTTCTGAGAAATGGTATTTTAAAGATGTTATTTGCCATATTACTTGGTATGACATAGAAGTCCTCAAGGCTTTGGAAACGAAATCTATAGTTGAAAGTAAATTTTGGAATGCGAGTATTTCAGAACGTAATGAAATGATTTTCAATGATACTCAGGAGATTACATTAGACAAAATATTAAAAGAATCCAAACGAGTTTTTAAAGATTTAATTAACAAAATTGAAGATTTGAGTGATGAAGACCTTAACTCAGATGAATATATCAAAAGGAAATCTGATAAACGAATTACTTGGGATTTTGTTGGAGCAAATGATTTTTGGCACTTTGAAGATCATGAGGATGTCCTTATAGAACGTTTTGACTTAGATTATGGAATGTAGAGCAGAAAATATTAACTGATAGATTCTGTATCCTGTGATTCACTCTTTAGAACCTCATTTTGAACAAATGATATAGGTTCAACTTCATAGAGAGTTTCTTTTACTTTCATTCTAACTGAATTATATTGTTTTCTTCCAACTAGTAATCTTGTGAGTTGAATCATCATCCATTCGAATGTTCCAATAAAACGAAATCTTTCCCAAATCCGAATAAGAACATCAAAGAACAGAAAAGCTACGAACATCATGTAGATTGACCACCCAAATCCCTGCTGATGCCTATTAGTAAAATCCACTCCAATTAGATTTGTACATATCATTCTGATGAAGAGATCTGCAAATTGTATCATGTATACTGTTAAACCAACTAACGACCATCTCCGTATATATCTTGTCCAACGGGCATATCTTCTCAGATTTGCTTTCTTTCGAAATTCAAAAATCGCTAGAAGAGCTGTTAGGATATAAATCTGCATACCCATATTC
>MEHH01000011.1 GCA_001940755.1 Candidatus Heimdallarchaeota archaeon AB_125 | reverse complement strand
CAATCATTCTTGAGCAGTTGAATCTTTTGGAACAAAAAGTCGATGAGAATGATCTGGTTTTTATTTACTTAACAGCTCATGGACACACTTACTGCAGAGATGTTCTAGATTTCAATAGCTGGTTTCAATATGAGTTTAATCAAATTGGAACCGCTAACAAAGTCTTTTTGATGGAGTCTTGTTATGGTGGAGAATTTGTGATGTTCTTTCCAGAAAAATGTTATGCAATGAGCAGCGTAAGTTCCTACGAACTCGCAATTGCTTATATCCCAGGCGAAAATGGGACTTGGCTTTTAAGTGAACCTCCTTTTGTTGGTGGGATATCCTCACATTTCTGGGCTAAAGCATTATTTGATATTTCTGCTGATTCTTCACTTGATGGTGTTGTAAGCTTAAACGAAATGTTTGTTTTTTCATTACCCTTTATCAAGGATTGTTATAATGAAACGTTTGAGATAGATCCCTACTTGGCAGAATATGTACGAACAGAAGCGGGATACACGGAAAATTATCCTGGACCACTTGTTGTCAATAACCTGTATTATGATTTAACACTAAATGCTACAGATTTTATCTTGAATCATGAAAAATATGTTTGGGAAGAGGATGTAGATGGACCAAGTATCAACTGTCAAAATACAATTAATTATATTGATGAAGTAACAATTAATGTGATTTTTGAAATAATGGATAGATCAGACTTCAACTATTATTGCTATATTAATGGGGATCTGAAAAAATGGGGGAGTCATGGGGCCACAACATCAAGTGCTTGGCATTACACATATGTTTTATCAATTGAAGAACAACAAGATTATAATGTAACCTTAGCAGTTGTTGATGATTGGGAAAATGAAAACATAAACTGTACGATAGTAAAATACGTTGGTGAGGTGGAAAAAACATCTATTAAGTTCTTCTCCTTTGGAATGACAATTTTATTTTTACCTCTAATTGTATTCTATTTCAGAACTAAAAGAAGAAAAGGTTAAATAAGTATGGTTGAATTTCTCAAATGTCGTTGAAACTCTCATAACTGGGGGGATAATCAAGTGGTCAACGATGACAGACTCAAGATCTATCAAGAGTCATTGGCTAGATGGGACATCTGTTCCTTAGTGGTTCGGGAGTTCGAATCTCCCTCCCCTCACCACAATTCTTTTACTTTTTCCATTTTTCCAAACTTGTTTCATAACAACATTTTTTTAAATAGTAGCTCTCAAAACTCAACTATGTCTAAAATACCTTATCCAACAACTAAGTTCTTGAAGGTTAAATGCACTAGTTGTAGCAATGAGCAAGTAATCTTCGATTCAGCAAAAATTGTAGTTAAATGCAATGTATGCGAAGAGGATTTAGCTCAACCTCGTGGTGGCAAAGCTAAAATATTGGGCGAGATAGTAGAAGTACTATCATAATTCCTGGAATTTTACTCTTTTAATTCAATATTTTCTGCAATTTCTCTTCTTACAAGACCAATTGCGTTTTCCTTTGGTATCAAACAAACATCTTCGGGTTCAAAGGGTCCATATATTCTACCATCCAGACCTTGGATTTTATCCTTTGTACTCTGTATGAATCTAATTGCTACAAATTCAATCTCATCATCTGAACCTTCACCTATGCTTTCTACTGAGGGTAAATTCAAGTCAGTATATGCTACATCCTTTGGTGAGAAGACATCTTTTCTATACACATCGTATATTTGTTTCATTCTCTCATAGAAATTTTGTTCTTCCCTTGCAAGATTTATATCAATTTCTTGTTTATTCAATACAATTTGTATGATTTTGAAGGTTCTAATTCTCAGCAAGTCATTAATAACAAATTTTAACCGATTCAATCTCTCTTCTAGAATCTTTTTGATGAGAGGATTAATTTCTTCCTTAGATCTAGTTGTTCTTATTTTCAAGAAATCTCTCATAGCACCATAGAAAGCTTCATTCATGGGAGTTAATTGTTTTTTCTCCCGTTCTTCTTTCCATTTATTTTGTATTTTGTCAAACACAGTGCTACCTCAATTCATTATAAGAAATAGAGAGTCCCCCTCTTTAGATTTAACCTTCGTAATCCTCAATTTCTTCGCTTTCTTCTATTCTAGGTGCAACAAAGTAAATCAGATGCCCTTTATCTTCTATTTCATAGACCAATCTGATGGGTTGTTCTTGATTGAATGATAATCTAACATAATCAGAAGAGCGTATACCTCTTAGGAAATTTGAAAGAAAATCAAGTGAATACATTGCTTCTGATTCACCTGAAACTAGAAATGCTCCAGTCTCCATTTCTTCGCTTTGAGGTTCAATAAAAGTATCCATTTCCTTTGTTTCACTTTCTGCTCCAAAGAAGATTCCATCTTCCTTAGCTCTTATTTTTAAGTAATCACTGACCATTTCAGCATCTTTTAGAACTTGTTGAATGAAAGAAGCTTTAATCTCAAAATTTGTATCAAAATCAATATGGATTGAATCTGGTATATTTCCTTCATCAGGAATGTCAATTACAGATAAAGCAAATTTTCTTTGTTGGTTTTTTCCAATAAACTCAATAACAAATCTCTTTGATGTATCATCAAAAGACATTTGAAGATGTTCATTGGTTTTTGCAGTCTTTAGTATTGTATTTAGTGTTTCTAGACTTAAACCTATAGGATCTGCTCCTTTTACATCGTATTTTTGAAAAGCTTCTTTTTTCATGAAGAAATCTATCATAGAAATTCGAGTAGCGTCGAATGCCTTAATTCGGATACCATCTTCTTCTACATTTACTCTACTCTCTGCAACTATTGAACTAATAATCGACACAATATTGGACATCAATTTTGCGTCTTCTAATACTATTTGAAAAGCCATCATTATACCCCAATTCTTTTACTTAAATTATGAATTTATCTCTTGCTCTTTGTTTATTTTTTTCACTATATAAGGGAATCGTCTAGCAAAACCTATCATGTATTTGCTCTTCTTAAAGATTGCTCAAGTTCATTTATTTCCCTGTAAACTTCTAAATCTACATTGTTGAAATTTTGTATAAATGAACCTCTCATTTGTTTCTCAGGATGCATTTCCACATACCCAAGAGCTCTTATTTGTAGACCTTCCTTCAGATCAATGCTTAGGTTTTCTGGTAAGATTATTGTTATTTGCTCAAATCCATCATCAATTACTATTGCTGTATCTGTGATTTCTGCAATTTTTCCTACAATTCGATATTTACCAGCTTTTTGAATCTCTGCAATATTAACATCAACAAAGGGTTTAGCTTTGTAAGTTTTGTCAGAATCTAATTCACTCATTCTAGCTACATCCAATTAATCATATTCTCTCCAAGTCTCACCGCATTCGGTGCACCGGAAGAATCTTGTTGGTGATTCATCAGCACTTCTTGTTTGTATCATCCAGAAACTTATTTTTTGATTCTTCTTACACTTTGGACAATACATTTCTTTTGTAGGTTTTGTTGAATCAACTTGCTTTTCATCAAATACCGTTGTCATCTCTTTAACCAGGTTGTGTTCAACTTCCTCAGTAAATGTTACTTCTTCATCTTCACCTAAATCACGTTTAAAACCACATTTATGACACATTAAGACGGTTTCACTGTTCTTTTTCTTTTCAGGATGAAGTAATTTTCCACATTTTGGGCAGAATTCCACGAATATCACCTTTTATAGTTGAAATGTTTTAATCTTTGACTATAAGAAGTCTTTTTTACGCTCATAGAAAAATCTTTTTGAATTTGTGTTTACTTGTCAGTTAAAATTCAAACTCCTTGGTGAATAAAATTGTCAACATGTGAAATGTGCGGTCAAGAAATAAACACAAGGTCAATTACTATACAAATAGAAGGAGCTGAATTATTAGTTTGTCCTTCTTGTTCTAAACATGGGAAACCAGTTGTTAAAAGCAAACCTAAGAGACCATCAACTAGCGCTAGAACTTCTTCTCCACGTTCTACATTTACTCCTAGAACTTCTTCTTCACAACCTAGAAGAAGTGGAAGTTTTGGTAGTTCAAAAGAGTTAGTCACTGATTTTGCAGAAAAAGTAAGACTTGCTAGACAGAAGATGAAACTTTCACAAAAAGATGTTTCAATTCAAACTAAGATATCAGTATCTGAACTGCAAAGTATAGAAACAGGTAAAATGAGACCATCAGATGATTTGATTACTAGACTTGAAAAATATTTCAACATCAAAATAACGGAAGAAGTTAAAGTTTATGGTACCAAGGAACAGAAAAAGGGTCCGGCATTCCAAACTCTTGGCGACATTGTAGTAATTAAAAAGAAGAAGGATGATGAAGAATAATTCCTTTTTATCTCAAGAAAATCCAACTACATCTATTTTTGATGAAAGATCATTGATGATAGCTTCTGCTTCTTTCAGAGGTAGTTTAATAGTATAGAGTTTCTTCTTTGTTCTGAATTTTAGCTTGATATCGCCCTTATGACGTTTTGTTCTTAATTCGCCGTTTTGGTCTATGGTTAGCTGAATAATTTCTTCTAATCTATCTTTAGTTATTTCGCTAGGCATTTTCAGTCGAGTAGTATCACTAAAAATTTCTTAAAAAAGTTTTGATATAAGTTGTTTTTAGATAAACATAATAAATAAGTCAGAATTCATAATTTGTAAGCAAATGGAAAATCCTGTTATTCCTTCTAAAAATCAGTGTCTGAACATCTTGAAGAAATACAACACACCAAGAGATGTAATTCAACACTGTTTAACTGTTGCAGGAATTGTAGAAGAATTTTGTCAAGAAATTCCTCAAATCCACAGAGAATTGGTAATAGCTGGTGCAATGCTACACGATATAGGTAGATCTGTTGATTATTCTATTTTTCATGCTGTTAATGGAATTAAAATTCTAGAAAACGAGAGTATTGATCCAAGGATTATTTCAATTGTCAAAAACCATATTGGGACAGGAATCACTTCAGAGGAAGCAAAAATACTAGGTTTACCTTCAGAAGAATACATCCCTCAAACTTTGGAAGAGGAACTTGTTTCATACTCTGATAATCTAACAGTAGGTAGAAAAAAACGTTCTTTCGATGAAACTTTAAATCATTTCATAGAAAAATTTGGGGAAGATTCTCACGTTGTTAGAGGATTTTTTAGACAAAAGAAATTGATTGATAATTTATTAAAATCAAACAAAATATGAGAGAATGAAAATTCTCTAAATAAAACCAGTAGTTATTCTAGCAGTTGTTGCCTTTTCCCCGGTTATTTTCTTAATAGCATCAACAAAATCTCCGTTTACAACATGATCTTTTTCTGCCCTTATGGCAAACATACCTGCTTCAGTACAGATATTCTTGATGTCAGCTCCACTTCCACCTTCTGTCATTTGAACCAAATAATCTATATCTACATCTCCCTTGAGACTCATTCCTTTGGTGTGTATCTTGAATATCTCTTTTCTACTTTCAGAATTTGGTAATGGAATTTCAATTATTCTATCAAATCTTCCAGGTCTTAGCATTGCAGCATCCAGTATATCTATTCTGTTTGTAGCAGCAATAATCTTTACATCTCCTCTGATGTTGAAACCATCTAGTTCTGAAAGCAGTTGCATTAAGGTTCTCTGAACCTCTCTATCACCACTAGTAGCAAGATCTATTCTTCTACTTCCTATTGCATCTAGTTCATCAATAAATAAAACACTAGGAGCATTTTCTCTGGCAAATTCGAAAATCTCTCTTACTAACCTTGCACCATCACCAATGAATTTTTGCACAAGTTCACTACCTATCAATCTAATAAATGCTGCTTGAGTTTCATTAGCAACAGCTTTAGCTAGTAGAGTTTTCCCAGTTCCTGGGGCTCCATGCAAAAGTACTCCTTTTGGTGGGTCTATACCTATTTTTTCAAATAACTCAGGCTTTAGTAAAGGTAATTCAACTGTTTCTTTTATTTCTTGTATCTGAGCTTCTAAACCACCTATGTCAGCATATTTTTCAGATGGCTTCTCAAGCAGTTCCATTTTTTGAACCATTGGATCATATGAAGCTGGTAGGATATTTACAATCGCAAAAGTTCTTTGGTTTAATGCAACACGAGTATCAGGTTTCAGATTGTTAATATCTACTTGTCTTGAGATTGATACTACTAGATTGGGACCTGTTGTACTTCTGACTACGGCAGTTTTGTTGTCAAGTAATTCAACAATGTATCCCATGAAAAGCGGAGGAGATCTTAATCTTTCAAGTTCTACTTTTAGATTGTTTACTTCACGTTGAAGTCTCAATCTTTCGCTTTCCACCATCTGTTTTTCAGTTTCTAACTGTCTTGCTTGTCTTTCTAAGTGATGTGCATATGATATTAAATAAGCTGGATCATTTTGATCTGGTTCAGATCTTTCTTTTGACAGTCTTAGCACCCTCGTTATTTCTCAATATTTTCTAAACTATATAAATATAAAAATCTATATATATTATACTTTACTTAATTGCTTTGTTTATTAATTAAGTGTTATATTAGGTATCTTATTTTCCTTCAAACATATATTAAACAACCAAATCAGCAACTTTAAGTGTATTTTAATTAAATTGCTTATATGAAACTAGCTGTACTGCGATTATCACATAGAGTTATACGTGATAAAAGAATCTCTACACATCTTGCATTAACAGCTAGAGCTTTTGGTGCAGAGGAATTCTTCTACACAGGAGATCATGATACACATGTAGAAGAAAGCATTCAGAAGATACAACAAGAATGGGGAGGAGAATTAGCTGTTACTCATATAGGAAAGCCTTGGAATTTCTTGAAAGATTGGAAAAAACAAGGTGGGGTTGTGATTCACCTTACAATGTTTGGAATAGAATTATCTGATAAATTGGAAGAGATTCAAGATTTCAGAGAGGGGAATGTATTAATTGTGGTGGGTGGAGTTAAAGTTCCAGGTCAAATTTTTGAGCTCGCTGACTTTAATATAGCTATAGGTAACCAGCCACACAGTGAAGTTGCGGCATTAGCTGTCTTCCTCGATAGAATAACAGAAGGTAAGGCAAGAAAACAAAAATTCCAAGATGCAAACTACGAAATCGTTCCCATGGAAAAAGGAAAACAAGCTAAGAAAATTTAAGGTGAGACAAATGCAGAAAGTAATTACTCTTGAAAAAACCTACAATGTTGCAAAGCATAGTTCAGAAAAAGCCTTCACCTTCATACTAGCAAAGGAGTTTGAGAATTTAGATGTTGAAATTAAGGGAATAAATTTCACAAAAGAAAGATATGCTGAGGTTATCCTGGAGGGAGAAGATGAAGAAATAGCTAAGAATATAATAATCAAAAACTATGGAACTCCTCGAAGTATTGGAGATTTACAGGAGGGAGATGTGATTTATGGTAGATTTAGAGAGGTTGGTGAAGTTAAATTCGGTTTATTCATTGATTGTGGAATAAAAAGCACAACTCAAAGCATAGATGCCCTCTATCCACTTTATGAGATGAGAGAACAATTAGTACAAGGAAAAAAAGTTTCTTTAGTGAATATGGTTAGAGCCTATGGTTTTATAGATAATTTACCAATGTTTTTTGAAGTAGTTAAGAAGCAAGTTTTAGGATCAAAAGTCTGGGTAAAACTTTCGGTAGAATCACTCGACTGGTTAAACAGTGCTTTGAATGAAAAGAAAGAAGCGTTGATTATTTGTGGAACTACAAGAAACAAGATAAAACAAGCGCTGATCAAATCAAATCACACCGAAGATATTGAAGTAATTGAAAGAGTAGGACTACTTGAATATAGATTAATTTGTAAAAGAGGTACTAGAGCTGACGGATTGATTCCTGAATTGGGATATCTCTTAGGACGGGCAAAGATTGGAGCTCAAGTCCCTAATAGAGTAAAAGAATTAACGAATAAGTAAGCAAAAACAAAGTAACTAATCCTGTTTCAATTGATTAAGATACAACTTTCTAAATTTGGTGACTTTAGGTTCAATAACAACCTTACAGTATGGTTGTGATGCATTAAGTTTGAAATAGTTTTGATGATATTCTTCTGCTTTGTAGAATTTATCAAAAGCTGTTAATTCAGTAACTATCGAATCCTTCCATTTTTCTGATCCGTTTAATTCAGTAATCACCTTTTGAGCAACTTCCCTTTGTTCTTCTGAATGATAGAGGATTACTGATCTATATTGAGAGCCAATATCATTTCCTTGACGATTTAATGTGGTTGGATCATGTACAGAGAAGAATATCTCAAGAATTTCTCTAAATGAGATGATTTCTGAATTGAATTGTACTTGAACAACTTCTGCATGACCTGTAGAACCAGAGCATACTTGTTCATAAGTTGGATCGTCAACTTTCCCCCCTGAATAACCAGATTCAGCTGTTTGAACACCATTAAGTTCACTAAAAACAGCTTCAATACACCAAAAGCAACCTCCACCTAGTGTTACAGTTTCTGTATTTTTTTCATCAGTCAATTCTATATCTCCTTCGTTTCGTTAAGAGGAAAAACTTCCTAATTATATATAATAATTGAATTTAATTAAAGACTGGTATTAAACAAAAATGAAGAATGGTGGGGCAGAGCGGATTTGAACCGCTGACCTCCTCGGTGTAAGCGAGGTATCATAACCAGGCTAGATCACTGCCCCTGTTATTTTTACTTCATTTCTGTGCTAGTAGTTTTCATTTTAAACTTTTGGTTAATTAATTTTACTTTCTGTTTCTACTCTTACGATTTACTTATATATTTCTCCGTATAGATTTGAAACTGGAGAAAGCCCATGTCTGACACTGAGGAACTAACCTTAAAGCTGAAAGCACTTGGTTTAACTCAATATGAAGTTAAGACTTTAATTACCTTAGTAGCGCTTTCGTCTTCTACAGCAGAAGAAATACACAAACAAACAGATATTCCAACACCAAGAATTTATGACACAATAGACAATTTAGAGAAGAAAGGTTTGGTTCGAACTATTTCTGGCAGACCAATGAGGTTTGAAGCGATTAATCTAAAGAAAGGACTGGATAATCTTCTACGTTTCAAAGAACAAGAATATCATGATCAGCTTGACAAGATGGCAACTGTCTCACAAGAGATTGTATCTCTATTAAGTGATCCAGAGTATCAATCCAAACTTATTATCAAACCAGATGAACTTCTAGAAGCTTATTCTTCTCTTGAAGATATGCAAGTAAAAACTAAAAATATTATAAAAAATGGAAAGAAGGAAATATCGATTTTTACTAATGTCTTCTATTGGTATAATGATGTGAAAAAAGAAATCAAAGATGCACTAGATAATGGGGTTAATGTTAGAGTCATAATGAGCGTTGAAGATTCCAAATCAAAGGATGTAGCTAAAAATCTGCTAGATTTAGGGGCTCAAGTAAAAAGTATTCTTGAAGGAAATGTACTAGCTCGTGGTACATTAGTAGATCAAGAACAAGTTGTATTTGTTATTTGGGTTTCTCCAGGTAAACATGAAAAGTATGTTTATCGCCCCCACTTCTCCTCGAATTCTGGTATTATTGAGATATTTTCTAACAATTTCGAATATCTGTGGGAAAAAGGTGAAGAAATAACCTTTAGTTAATTTCTTGAAAGTGAAAATTATGATAGATCTGGACGAACAAAACCGTATTATTGAGATTGATAAATCCAATCAGCTTGAAATTCTTGAGAAATGGTCGTCTCTTTTTAAGGAGGCAAGAGAGAACAGCTTGAAATTTGTTATTCCAGAAAATGTTAGTGAGCCTTCCAATATAGTAATTTGTGGAATGGGTGGTTCAGCGATTGCAGGAGATTATCTGATAAGCCTCTTAAAATCTGAAATAAAAATTCCAGTTTTAGTTAATAGAGATTATTATTTACCATCTTTCTGTAACAAATCAACTTTAGTTATATGTGTTAGTTACTCTGGAAATACAGAAGAGACACTCTCTTGTTTCAAAGATGCACATACTAAAAACACCATGATGATTACTATTTCTTCTGGAGGTCTTTTGGAAAAGCTTTCTAAAAAGACCAATGTACCTCACATTAAGATTCGAGAAGGAATACCACCTAGAACTGGCTTACCCTTAATTTATACTTCTCTTCTAACAATATTAGAAAAACTCAAACTTATTGAAGACATGAGTAAAGATTTTGAGGAAACAGAAAAAATATTAACTGAACTATCAACAAAATATTCTCCAGATAAGAAAACTGAAGTCAATTTTGCAAAAGAAATTGCTTATGGATTGTACAATAAATTACCACTTTTTGTAGGTCATACAATCTATTCCCCCTTACCTTACAGAGCTAAATCTGAATTAAATGAAAATAGCAAAGTAGTTGCAATTAGTGAAGTAGTTCCAGAACAAAACCATAATGGTATTGTAGCTTGGGATAATCCTAATGTTGTTTTGAACAATGTTGCAGTGATATTATTCAGAGATAAAAATGAACCAAAACCTATTGGAATTAGGATGGAACAACTTAAAGAGATAGTTAAACAAAAAACAGAAAAGGTTCTAGAACTTTATCCTCAGGGAGAATCTAAACTAGCTAAACAGATTAGTTTAACATATTTGATTGATCTAACAAGCATATATCTTGCAGTATTGTATGGAGTAGATCCATCTATTACTCCAAGTATTGATAACTTAAAAAGAGTGTTAAAAAAGAAATTAAACCTTCAGGATACAATTGAAAAAGAATTAGTTTAAATCCTCCTAAACTATACTTTTGTAAGTTATCCAATAGAAAGTTTTAATAAGGAAATGGTTTTAACTTATTTAGAGTAAAAAGCAGTGAAAAACTTTAAGTGTTGCTTATGTGTGGTATTGTCGGAATAGTTCAACAGCAAGAAACAAAGATAGGAAAAACTATCATCGAAGCTCTAACTAAGCTTGAATACAGAGGGTATGATAGTGTTGGAATCGCGTCTATTTTTGATAATAAGGTAATAATAACCAAGGATCAGGGGAAGATTTCAGAGGTTTCAGAAAGGATTGATGTTAATAGTATCAAAGGAAAAATCGCAATAGGTCACACAAGATGGGCTACCCATGGTCCCCCAAGCAAAGAGAATGCTCATCCCCATATCGATTGTAGTGGAGAAATATCTGTCATACATAATGGAATTATAGAAAACTTTCAAGCACTTAAAGAAGAATTACTAAATCAAGGTCATGAGTTTCAGTCTGAAACAGATACAGAAGTTATTCCACACATGCTTGAACAATTGGTAAAGAAGGAGGGAATTTCACTAAAAGATGCTATAATTCAAGTATCAAAAAGACTTGAAGGAACATTTGCAATATGTGTAGTATCTAGTTTAGAACCAGATAGAATTTATTGTGCAAAAAGAGATAGTCCTTTAGTAATTGGAATTAATTCAGATAGAATGTTTTGTGCTTCAGACATTCCTGCATTCCTTAGTAAAACACGAAAAGTAGTGCTTCTTCATGATGATGAATTCGTGACTTTAACCTCAGATGGATATGAAATAATCAACTTCAATACTCTGGAAAAGGTTGTAAGGAAACCACATACTGTTTCATGGAAACCAGAAATGGCACAAAAAGCAGGTTTTCCACATTTCATGTTAAAAGAGATACATGAGCAACCAAATTCTCTTGCAGATTATATTAGAATACAACAACCAGCACTTACAAGAATAGCAGAAAAAATCTATAATTCAGAAAAAATCTTTCTTCTAGCAGCAGGAACTGCACATTATTCCACACTAACAGGTGAATCTTTAATCAGAAAATATGTAAAAAAACCAAGCAGCGCTATTATTGCCTCAGAATATGAATCGATCAAGAGTTTGATTGATGAAGATACTGTTATTTTACCCGTAAGTCAGAGCGGAGAAACTATGGATACAATTATGGCTATCAAGAGTGCAAAAGAGCAAGGTGCATCAATTCTCTCAGCTGTTAATGTTATTGGAAGCACTATCACACGCTACTCTGACGAAGTACTCTATTTGTACGCTGGCCCAGAGATTGGGGTAGCCGCTACAAAAACTTACACTGCTCAAACACTTGCAATGTGGGATATAGGGTTAGAACTTGGAAAACTCTCGGGAGAAATTGATAATTCTGAATACACCGCAGCTCGAAAGCTGTTTCAAGAGATACCTACTGTAGTTAAACAAACTATTGTTAGAAATGAATCAAGAGCCAATCATATTGCATCATGGTTTGCTAAGAAGAACAGTAGTTTTTATTTAGGAAGGGGTTTGAATCTTCAGACAGCAAACGAAGGGGCATTGAAAATGAAAGAGATAGCATATATTCACAGTGAATCTTACCCAGCTGGAGAATCGAAACATGGTCCTATAGCTCTAGTAGAAGAAGATTATCCAGTAGTATTTGTATCTCCAAAGGACCATACACATAGCAGAATAATTAGCAATATAATGGAAATGAAAGCAAGAGGAGCTGCAATAGTTGCTGTAATAGAAGAAGGAGACAGAGAAATAGAAGAAATGGGAAAATGGAAGTTTGAAATACCAAAAGGATATTCAGAGATGCTTTCAACAATACCATATATAGTACCATTACAACTGCTAGCGTACTATACAGCTGTGAGAAAAAACCTATCGCCGGACATGCCTAGGAACTTGGCAAAAGCAGTTAGTGTCCTTTAGAAAGCGTCTAATTAAAGAATCACACTTTTATTATCTTTCATCACCCTTACTAATTTCTGATTCTAATTTACGAAGTAAAGTACGAATTGTATCTGTATCCAAGTTATATGCTAATAAAGAGGATCTAGCAGGTGCTGACAAGGATTGTTTTCTTTTCAAGACATACTCTACAGAAGCTTGATTGATTAATCTAGTTATAAACCTGTCACGTCTTTTTGGATAGTATTTGAAAAGATTCTCTGAAAGAGTTTCTAAATTTTGCAGAACCTCAAACAAACCAAACTCGAAAGTAATCCCTGAGTAAGTGCCGTCCTTAACTCTTGATCTATCTACTCGATAGTTAATGCCTAACCTAATTAATGCATTTTCGATTACTTTATCACTTAAGTGAGTTGAAAATCCTATACCAAATCCATCCTTACCTCCAGCAACATAACCATCACCTTCAAGAATCCCAAATAAAAATTGCCAGTTGTACTCATCATTAACGTTATGCTTAACTACTTCTACTACTTCACTTAATATTCTTAAATGAATTTCCATAACTAAATTTCTATTATCTGTAATATCCAATGTTCCACATTTATTCCACTTTCTAACATTATCGTGCTTTGCATTTCTTATTGTAATCTTCTTATCTACTATTACATTAGCATGTTCTTTCCAATACTTGATTAGATCCTCTTTTACTTGCTCTTTTTTTCTCTTATCAGATGGTTTCTTACTATATGATACTCTGAAAACCAACTGATTCCCACAAATAAGTTGGTTATACTTTTCAATATAGTATACTGCTTGTTCTGGTGTTGATGCACTTATTCTCCACGCCCATCCTTTTTTTGTTCCATCAGCATAATAACATCCAAAGTAATGAATGAAATCAAGTAAATTAACCCTGATAGGTGTAAAGAGTGGCACATGATTCCCCAAGAAGATTATCATCTCATTCTCATGTACCTTTCCCATTATCCCATCTGGGAATAACTTTGGGAGATAGAAATTTTCATGGTTTTCTTCTTCTATAGAATGAGGTAGTTTTTCCACTCTTTTAATTAGTTTAATTCTTGCTTCTGTAGAACGTGGAGCATCACTTAATCTTAGAGTAAGCCTATATTCATCGTTTTCTGATCTGTTTGATCTATCAACTCTAGTGATCAGAATTACTTCTCCGAATATACCCTTGTCAGTTATTACTTCTACCTCAAACAAGTTACTTTCTTCTATTTGATACTCCTTAACAATGGAATTAGGTAACCGTATAATCTTGTCTTTGTTTATCCAAATTGGAAAGTGATCCATTTGATAAATGTAGCAGGTAACTGTTTCACCAATCAGAGAATGTTCTGTACAAAGATTTTGAGGGAGATAGAACCCCCAACTTTTCTTCATTACTAACAGTTTTTTTATTAAAACATGGGTTTCCAGTTTAGAATCAATTAAACTCAAATCATAGAAGCACCCGGGTTCTGCAGCTTCTCTAATTTCCGCAGGAAGGGTTATCCAACCCGCTCCTCTGTTATTGCCTTTTACTATCTTTCCTTTCCATTCAATTACATTCTTAGCTCCTTCTATTACTGGAACATCCTTTTTCTCCTGCATCGTTTCTGTACCATTAGTACAATCTGGTAGTGTTCTAATAAACACCTGTTCTTTTCTGTGATACTCCCCTAGATTGGGTGTTTCGTTCATGATAGCATCTAGAAGCTGTTCTGTTTCTTTGGCTGAAAGTTCTATCAATTCTGCTAAACGAGTTAGAACTACTGGTATCTCTGGTTCAATGTCCCAGATGATTATCCCCCTCAGCCTATTCTTATCTAATTGTTCTTTCTCTTTCTTCCACTCCTTTCTTAGAAATATTCCTTGTTCTGTTGCTTGTTTAACTTCCTTTGTTTTGGTTATTATTCTTCCATTTTTCAAGAACTTGGAATAAGTTAAATTCTCTTCTTCTGCTATTGTTTTTCCTAAACTGTTAGAGGTTTTGGTTAATCCTACTATCATCAAAGGTGAAAGAAATGTCCATAGAGTGCTGAGATCGAATGTCTTACTCAGAGCAAGAACATTCAGAACTACTAAGAAACTAACTACTAAAGTAAGTGAAAGTCTCCCATATAACCTTGTTCTTCTGAAATTATCCTCCAGGAAAGAGAGTCTTTTTGTCAGATGTAAGGCATAGAAAAGGAACAAAGAGGTTAAGATAAAACTAGCAAAAAGGAAGTAATAATTCTTCAAGACCGGTAGTCGGTCCATAAGATACGGTCTCTGGTCGAAGAATACGAGGATTCCAATATTTACAGCAGCTGTGAAAAGTATACCAATTAAGATCAAGAATCTCAGTATTTGTTTCTTTTTTTGAGTAGTAAGTAAATCTACTATTTTGTTGAAAAAATCTGTAAAAGAATCTGTATCAGAGAAGAAATCTTGAACTTCCTTCCAAACATTTCGGAAAGGTTTCCAGCTGAAGTCAAGAACAGACATCCATTTACCGAGATAGTACGAGCAGAGGGCATAAAGAATAGTTAGTCCCCAATGATGAATATTAAAAGCGAAGGAGACAAAGAAGAAGAGACAGAAAAAGGCAGTTGTGTAAAGTGAAGTCAAGATAAACTGTTTTCGCTCCTTCTTCGGTTGATTCTCCAAAGGTGAAATTTCTACAGATAATTGTGAGGAAGATTCTCTCTTGATTTTCTTTCTGAAAACATTCTTATCAACAAAGATAAAGAAAAGAGCTGCATATATACCAAGTAACCAATAAACTGCTTTGGAACCAAAAGGAAGGGATGATGTAGGTGGTTCTGGAACTATTTCCATCTGATATCGAATATTTTGAATCTGTATAGGAGTGTTCAATCCAAAGATCTGGAAACTTATACTAAGCTCATGATATCCTAAATCAAGAGGTAGTTGAACACTGATATTAGTAAAGCCTACACTGTGAATAGTTTTTGAGATAAACGATTTCTCTTCATTTTCAACTACTACATACAAGTAATCAAAAGGAGATTCATAACTAGAATTAATGTTGAAACTGAAATGGAAATTCACTATTGGGGAACCAGAGATGTAGAAAACATCGTAGAATTCTACAGTTTGAAAATAAACAATAGTGGATACTGTTTGTTCGGAGGGTAGTGTCCGGTCTAGAGAGTTTCCGGTTAATTTAGGTAAGGGAGAGGTCTCTACTTTACTCGTATTTAGAATAATGAATCCTCCAGCTCCTTTGGTAGTACCTTTGATAGTAAAGAAAATATTACTAAGATAATCAGCAGTATAAGTAAGAATTTCCAAGGTATTTGTTTCGTACATCTGTTCAAAAGAAGTGATTGTGTCTTGCTTGAGAACTGTTGAACCCGATTTCAAGGAATAACCAATGCCAGTTGAAGACCTCACCCCGTGACACTGATAATTAATAGTAACTTTCAATACTTGTTCTGAATGATAGTTGAAAGGTTTAAGCGATGAAATGTTAAAAGAATGAAGAAAATTAGTGTTTTCTTCCCATTGGTAAGAATCAAAAGTATCAGCTCCAGTTTCGAAAAATATGAGAAAACCTGAGAGTGAGATAGTAGATATCTGGATTAAAGCATTAGTATACTCAACAGAGAAATTAAGCGAAAGAATGTTAAATCCAATCTCAGGTCTGAGGATGATATTCATCTCATTTCTAGTATCAGCATAAAAATTGTCTTCTTCTGCTAATTTGCCGTTTATACTAAGTTTTACCCTCTTAGTAAAAGAGTGGAAGTCACTAGCAGCAAAAGAAAGGGTAAGATTGAGTTCTGCGTTTTCTTTGGTGCAATAAAATGCAGAGGAAATAGATCTTTCTACTTCGCTCATCTGGCTACCTTGGAAGATTAACCAGTTAGGAAGAATGGGGAGAATTTCATTTGTATTAAGTAATGAAGGTACCTCTATTTTTTCAATTATTGTAGTATTAAGAATAGTTAGATGAACTGTGGAACCAGGTTCAGATTGGCCACTACAGTGAATAGTAATATCTAGATAACCCATGTATTCAGAAGGAGAAAGAAAGGTTTCAGTTAGATTATGTGTCATTCCATCTTGAAAGATTGTATCTATAGTAAATTCAACAGAGAAATTATCGAAGGTAAAGCAAATATTCAATCCTTCTTCAGTGCTATTTCCATCTACACTGAAGAAGAGAGTTATTTTGTTGAATTCTCCTAATACTAGATTTGAAGTTAGATGAACAGACTTCTCTTGATAATTATCATCAAAATCGAAAAGAAAGTTTTGATCCAAAGATGTAGTTTGAATGTTATTCATTTCAGATGAAAAAGAAAAACTAGCGTAAGTGGAAAGAAAGATACAACTAATAATACCAATTATCAATAATGTTCTGTTACACAAATCAGCTAGTTTCAAGTTTTTCTGTAATATTATTAGCAAATTGATATAAAAACGGAGGAAAATTAAGAACTAGTTCATTAGCACTAATCAAGGATCTTATCATAAAAATACTATAATCACCTCTATTATTTAGCTACAAGACAGTTTCAGTTATTTTTGAACACAGATACCTACTGACCTTTTTTCAAAGGAAACTTTAAAAATTCTAAGAAGTGACTAGATGCCATTAGTATGAAAATTATAATAACAGGAATTTTAAATGACGATACAACAAAATCAATAGAAGTAGATAAGAATGTAAAAATACTCAACTTGGGTTCTATTAACTTAAGAACTCTTGACACCACACCTCTCCAGAACCTAACAAACTTGGAATATCTCAATCTTCATAACATACAACTGAAAACTAATAACCTATCTTTTCTCCAGAACTTAATAAACTTGGAATATCTCAATCTTAGCTATACTATGCTGAGAACTGTTGAGCTCACCCCCTTGCAAAACTTAACAAACCTAGAAACACTGGACCTTTTCAATAATAAATTAAAGACTCTTGAGCTCACCCCCTTGCAAAATCTCACAAAGTTAAGAAAACTCGACATTTGTTATAATCTACTGGAATATCTTGATCTTACCCCCTTGCAAAACTTAACAAACTTAGAAACACTGGACCTTGGCTTTAATCGACTGAAAACACTTGATCTTGCTCCTCTTAGATACTGCAAAAATCTAAAAAATTTCTCAGTGGAAAGTGAAAATCCCCCAACTTTTGAGTGGAATGCTCAATGGGTTGATTTTTCATTGTTACCACCTGATTTGCAAAAGCATACCATTGAATTTCGTCAATTCTGGGAAAAACAGAAAAAAGAAGAAGAAAACAGAGAAAAAAGCGAGGAGAACATCATAAAAATCGCTAAAAAAACCAAATCAATTTCTTTAGATGATTTAAGCAAAACACTTGGATTTTCTGATTCAGATTCTTGCAGGAATTGGTTACTTTTTGAGGTTTCTGAATCTATAGCTTTTGAATTAGATGGCGATATTATAGTTTTTGAACCAAAAGAAGATACTCAAGAAGTTTTAGGAACCTATTCATCTACTCAAGAAAAGAAGAAAAAACTTCTTTGTATGTATTGTCAAGGACAATTAGAAGAAATTAAAGATGAAGAACTGTTTGTTTGTCTAGATTGTGGAAAGAATGCACCTTATTGTGAAGTATGCAAAAACATCATAGTAGAAGGAGAAGAAATAGCTCAGACAAAACTTTGCAATCATATATTTCATAAAAATCACATATTGGAATGGATAAAGGTTAAGGGAGAATGTCCAACATGCAAGATACAGATAAATAGTCAATCTTTACAAAAATTCTATCCAAATGTACAAGAATTAACCCAATATCAAGATACTAGGAATATTATTAATGAATTATTGAGTGCATCCTTTATCAATGAGAAAAGAACACTCAGAATGTATAGTCTTTTTGAAGAATTTACAGAAAAGATAGAGAAGAAAGTTATAGAAAAGGAAGATGTTTCAGGATATTATTATGGTGAAGAAGTAACAAAGTTATTAGAAAACATCCTTGAAAGTTCAGTTGAACAGAGAGAAGACCTTAACCAAATTCAAAGAACAACTGAAAACATATGGGTAGCTGTTGCTGCTTTGAGGGACATCCACAAATGGGAAGAATTACCTCTTATTGTTAAGATTGCCCACAGTGATAACAAACTCAGAAATGTTGTAAATATATGGTTTGGGTGTGCAAACTGCAAAGAAAAGTTAGAATCTTATGTCAAAGACACTGAATTAAAACAATGGGTGAGAGTAACAAGAGACATAGCTTCACTAGGAAAAAGTGTTACATATGCGGTCATTAGCAAATCAGCACCAAAAGACTTACTCTCAAAGTTTAAGAAAATCTGGGATGACTGGACATCTCCAGACGAACTTCCTGAAGTAACTGTGGAACAGATTTATTTAGATCCTGAAGCAACAGAGAATATTCGCAAATTATTTCTAAGTGAACCGAAGTTGCTCAAACAATTACAAATGGATCCAGTTAAAGGATGGATATGCAAAAATTGTGCCTAAAACATTAATTGTAAGTTATTTCTCTTTGGTTTATATATTTCTTTTTAGTATTTCTAGAGAACTTGAATGGTGTTTTCATGGAGAAAAACTCTGATAATTTTATTAGGTTTAACACTTTTACCAGTAAACTTAGAAGCTACTATTGGTTTCAAACAACTACAATATGCTCTTCATGAACCTATAGAGATTACTTCTGATACCGATTTGCTTGTTTTCGAAGGTTCCGGTACTTACGAAGAACCTTATCTCATTGAAGGTCTCAATATCTCTACTTCTGATTCTTATGGTATTTATGTTACTAATATCACCAAACATCTTCTCATTCGTAATTGTTTCATTGATGCTTCTTTCAACAGTATTTTTGTTGAAAACGTCTTTGAGGGTGAAATTAGAATTGAAAACAATATCTGTTTTAATAGTGATAAAGAGAATGGGAAAGGAATAATTGTTTTCACTACTCGTAATATTGTTATTCAGAACAACCTCTGTTATGATAATGAAGCTTCAGGAATTGTAGTAACATTTTGTTATAATGTATTAATCAGAAATAATCACTGTTATAGAAATGGTGGTGAAGGAATAGCTGTTGCTTTAATAGAGAATTTAGCCATGCATGATAATGAATGCTATGATAATAGTAAGGAAGGTTTGTATTTAGGAGGAATAGAGTTCGCAACTGTTCTTAATAATACTTGTTCTAGAAATGGGGAAGAAGGAGTGATAATTGAAGAGAGTGATGGTGTTATTTTTAAAAATAATACAATCAGAGAAAACGGGAAGAGAGGTGTGTTTTTGCATAGCTCTGACTATTGTTTCTTTAAGTTCAATCTCTTCGAGAAGAATACTTACTTTGGTTTATCTTTGGATGATAACTGTGATGGAAATCAAATCTTCTATAATGATTTTATTAGTAATTTCAATTCTGAAAGATCTCAGGCTGAAGATAATGGGTTGGGAAATATTTGGAGCAATAATCTTAAAGAAATAGGAAATTTCTGGGACAATTTAAATGGGGATTCAACTTACGAAATTGAGGGAGAAGCTGAATCTACAGATTTGTTTCCTTTAGTCAGAAAAGAGGAACTAGAAACAAGTTTGATTAATATATATTTCATAAGTGTTGTTTTTTCATTTTTAGCATTGTTTTTCTTTTATGCGAACTATGATAATTTGAGTTATTTCTCTAAAATTTTGTAAGTAAAGCAATAATAAACATTCTAATGAAGTTAACAGAGTAGTAACATGATTCTAGAATCAGAACAAAAGCATGTGTGAACATATTCTAATATTGGGAATGATATATGAAATCTAGAGGGACTTCATATTCAGACTCTTCATAAGCGGAACTATTGGAGACTGAATTCCAATAATCTTTAAAGTTCTTGAACGCTCTTCTAGCACCTCTTTCAGTTTCGAGAAGTTTATTTCTGAAATGAAGTAAAACAAATAAAAAGTACACAACAGCAAAAATAGTAATCATTGAAATCATATCATTCCTCTCTTGAGCGTAAATAAATAGAAATATGCTTCCAGTTAAGATAGAGCCAACTAAGAAATCATTTAAGAAAAATCCAAGAAGAATATAGACACATTTTACTAGATCCTTATTGGTTATAATAATAACGAATATTCCTAAAGCCCAACCACCAATAGCAATTTTCCAACTTAATAAACCTACTACTTTCTCTCTGTTCATTAACACAAAAAATGTATCAAGTAAACCTCCTCCAGCTAAACCCCCTAAACAAAAATCACTTGCAATTATTGTATTATTTTTCTTAATAAAACCGTAAATTCTTTTGAAAAGATTCTTGGTTCGTTTTGGGAATATTTTATACGTAAAATATAAGACTATTAATGAACAAAGAAGATACAAAGTAAGTGTAATAATATTTGATATAGTTTTTGGACTCCACAATATTATATTTTAAGATGAATATTTAAGATAAGCAAATTTAAACAAACAAGAATGGTTCTTCTGTAACAATTGTTAATAATATGAAACTCAATTTACTCTTATGGAAATCGAATTCTTCAATTTCATTGAATTGTGGAAAGATAGATATGAATTTTTCTTAATGGACAGAGGTATCTTCATAGATGAAAAGGGGAAGTCTCATCCCTTTGCATATATTTATCCTATGACAGAATCTCTTGAAGTAGAAACTATAAGAGAATTTGAACAAAATAGTATTATTAAATTTGAGAGAATCAAATTAGAAAATGATAAGGTAATCGACTTAGTGAAGAATTTTGAAATAGATTCAGATAAAAGAATAATGACGATAAAGTACCCAGATGGTGTTAATTATACATTTGAAACTGAGCAATTCGCTGTTGAAGAAAGTCTAAAGTTGAAACAAAGATATGGCAAAACTGGTAGATTTACACCTTGTTATAGATTAAAAGTAAAAGCAAAGAATTATACATTCAAAGATAAACAGTTTTCTACTTCAAGTAACATAGGATACACAGATATAATTACAGCAGCATATGATATTTTCAAACATAAGGACAAGATGTTTTCAAAAGAATCATATACAATGGGTGTCGATTATCCTCTAGTTATAGATTTAGCTCATTTTGAGTGGTATATTCATAGATTTGAATGCTTCAGAAATGTAGTTGAGGTTGAAATAAAAAGTATGGTAAATGAGGAAATGGAAAAGCCTAGAGGAACTATAAATGTTGAATTCACAAACGGTAAATATGAAATGAGAGAAGTTAAATTCACAACAGATAAGATAAAAGAAGTCTTCACACACAACATTGCTAATGTTGATTTCTACCTTCTCTCAAAAAATAAGATAGGTTTCAAGGGTGATACAAATATCCCAGAATCAGGTGGAAATGTACTTGACCACAGATATGATCGTAAATATTCTCTACAGATTGAAGATTTTATTAGTTTGGAGGAGTTATCTCAATCAGATATTCAAAGATTGATCGACGAAAAAGAAAATGAAACAACTGAATTCAAAAGTGTGGTAGAAGAAACATCAGAATCATTTTATCAGAACATATCTAAACAGATGACAGCAATGGCTAATGCACAATCTAAGGGACTAGTGCTTGTGGGAGTTACAAAGACAGGAATAATAGAAGGAGTAGGAGATCTATCTATTGAGGAATTTATGAATAATCTTCAACAAACACTAGATTCACATTGTGATCCTTGGATAGATTTTGAAAAGAAGGAATTTGAACTTCTCTATCAAAAGGAAAAGGTAAAGGTTTATGTCTTATCATTATTAGCCTCTAAGAAAAGAAGACCTTATCTTTATAGACTAGGTAAAAGTAAATTTGAGATACCTTTAAGGAGAGGAGATTCAACGAAGTGGTTATCTCCAAAAGAAATCAAAGAATATATGTTCAATATTCATAAGGAAAAGGATCAAACCTCTTAGTAGTATTTCTTTAAGATACGGAATGTTCTTCCTTCTTAATTCTTGGAAATTTATATTAAGCTCAAGTTCCTATAAACAATCCATGGATGATGGCATTGAACATCTGAAAATATATGATGTAATATCAAATCTCACGAATAAAGAACAAAGAAGAAAATTATTTCCAGTAGGAAGTTTACGCCCAGTTGAAAAACTATGCTCAGTGCCAGAATGCAAAGCATACAAGTTGCATGATTCTAGTTACTGCAGGTCTCACAGCTTGAAGTTTGGAGAAAAGTTAAAGGAGTTCCAAGGAAATATAATTGAAAGTATGGAAGATGAACGATATTTTAAATCTATCTTTGGTGAGAATCAGGACAGTTGGAGAAATTGGAAGATAGTATTGAAGGCAATTTTTAATATAAGAATGGAGCCAGAGGAAAAAGAAATTTATGAGCAGTTGACTAATAGAAAAACTGCTCCAACAGAACAGCCACGAGAGGTTTTTCTAGTAATTGGTAGAAGAGGTGGAAAAAGTTTTATAGTGAGTCTTATAGCTGTCTGGTTAAGTTTCTTTCGAAATTATACAAAGTATCTCCAAAAAGGTGAGAGAGGTTATGTGACAGTGATTGCCTCAGACAAGAGCCAGACTCAAATCATTTTGCAATATATCAAAGCTTTGCTTTCACTTCCAGCATTCAGTAAGCATGTAGAGAAGGAACTGAAAGAGCAGATTGACCTGGACAACAGAATCTCTATTATAGTTAAAACAGCAAGTGTAGCAAGTCCCAGAGGATTGACCAATATAGCATGTATCGGAGATGAAGTTAGCCACTGGGCTGGAGAAAATTCTACTAACCCAGACATGGAAATCTATACAGCTTTAACTCCTACAATCTTGACTATTCCAAATGCTTTGATGCTGTTCATTTCTACTCCATATAGTAAAAGTGGTTTGATGTATGAAAAATATCAAAGGTACTTTGGAGTAAGGGATAAAAATACTTTGGTGTGTCAAGCTCCAAGTCAGACTATGAATCCTACACTTCCAACACAAGTTATTGAAGATGAGTTACAAAGGGACCCTGATGGAGCCAGAGCAGAATATCTTGCAGTTTTTAGAGAGGATATTAGTGGTTGGTTATCTCACCAAATTATTGAAAATGCAATAAT